>CAIQND010000766.1 GCA_903873045.1 uncultured Methylococcaceae bacterium
ACTGCTTTTACACTGGCTTCAAGCGTGTCTTTTTCTTGATACAAAACCTCCAGCGGCTGTTGACTGCCCTGCCCTTTCAGTTGCTCAAGCCGGATTTGCTGTTGCTCTTGTTGCTGATGGTTTTTATCAATCGTCGTTTTTAAGCCTGCTAAAACCGGCTCGGCTTTATTAACCAAATCCTTAAGCTTTTCGGACTGCAAAGCATTCGCTGTTTTTTGAGTATTAAGCTGTTGATAGCGTTCCAGCTCACCTTCCCAGCGATTCCACTCAGCCGCGATGGGCTTAAGGGCTTGATTATTCTCTAGCCAAGCCGTTAGCTGTGCAAGGCTTGCCGCCTTTTCGGTCTGTTGCTCTAGTAAAGATTGGTGTCGTTGCCGGTCAGTTTGCAGCGTCTTATTGAGATTAAGTTCTTCGACTGCCAACGCATTAATAGCCTGTTGAATAACATCAAGACGGGTATCCAAATCCCGTGCTGTTTTTAATACCGGTTGGGCTTGCTGTTGTTGCTGTTCAGCGGCTTGCAGTTGGTCAAACAAAACCGTCAGTTGGGCTTTAACGGTTTGCAAAGCACTTTCAGCGGTTAGTTGTAATTGGGTGCTATTATTGAGCGTTTTTTCTGCCACCCAATAATCATCGTTTGCGACTTTATAATGGCTTAACAACGGCTGTAACGGCTGCACGGCTTCAACTTTTTGAATCAACAACCGCTCGGCTTCAGCGGCATCCCATACCTGTTGCCGGGCAAGGTGTGCCTCGGTAGCTAACTGCTGTGCTTGCTGGCGTTTTTTAAGCTCGTTATACCAATCGATGATTTTTTGATTACCACTGATTTGCAGATCTACTTCCGTTAATTGCTGACTGAATTGATCCCGTTGCTGCTCGAGGTTTAAACGAGCGTCATTGTCCAACGGAATCAAATTCTGCATCAGACCGGTAATCCGGGTTAACGCTTCTTTTTCTGTCCTCGCCCGCTCGAATGCTTCCATAGACAATTCGGAATAAATATCCGTACCGGTTATGCGCTCCAACAGACTGGAACGTTCATCTTTTTTTGCTTTCAAAAATGCGGCAAAATCGCCTTGCGCCAAGAGTACAGAACGACGAAACTGATCAAAATTAAGGTCAATCAATTCACTGATCGCTTCCAGCGTATTTTTTTTGCCCTGACCAATCCGCTGGCCGCTATCAATTTTGCTGAGTATTATTTCCTGCGCCTGCAACCTGCCGCTCGCTTTACCTCTGGCTTTACTCACTTCCCAGCGTGCCCGATAGTGGTGTTTGTCTTTGCCGATAAAATCGACTTCAGCATAAGCGGTGCTGGTGCCACGACGCAAGATAGAGCGCACATCGTTACTGGTCACACGCAGGTTTTCATCTTCATCTTTGTGCCCCACCGCAAAACCGTGACCATCCGGCAAGCGCGGCATTTTGTCATAGAGCGCCAGACACAAGGCATCCAGAATGGTGCTTTTACCGGCTCCGGTAGCGCCGGTAATCGCAAACAAACCGGCTTGTTGGAGCGGGCCCTCATTTAACAAAATCTCAAACGGTTCAGCCAAACTGGCCAGGTTTTTTCCTCTAATCGCTAAAATACGCATTATTGCTTTGCCCTTAGATTTTCCAACAATTCATTAAATAACGCATTCATGTTTTCCGGGGCTTCCTGGTCAAATTTGTTTTGATAACAGCGCTGAAACACATCCAGCGGCTGCAACTCTTCCAGCCTTTCTTCCATTGTCACATCGGCCAGACTTTTGCTGCTGCCACTGTAAGCGGTGGAGATTTTTAATAAACGCACCGGTAATTTGGAAATCACTTCTTCGACTTGTTGACGCAAACCAGGCTCCGGC
>CAIQND010000767.1 GCA_903873045.1 uncultured Methylococcaceae bacterium
GAATGCAAAAAACCGGTCATTTTTTGATAATCATCATAAAACGCTTGATAGACTTGGTCAGTGGTTAATACGGCCGACAAGGGCAAATAACCGCCCGTTAAGCCTTTCGATAAACACATAAAATCCGGGCTGATAGCGGCTTGCTCACAGGCAAATAAAGTCCCCGTGCGCCCAAAGCCAACAGCAATTTCATCGGCAATTAAATGCACATTATATTTATCACAAGCTGCACGCAGCAATGTTAAATATACCGGATCATACATACGCATGTTGCCGGCGCACTGTACTAAAGGCTCAATAATAACTGCGCATACCGTTTCTGCGTGTTCTTGTAACGCCTGCTCCATGAGCGTAAAACGGCGCGTGGAATAATCCGCCCATGACTCACCCGGTTCACGATAATAACAGTCAGGCCCCGGCACTGTTATCACATCCATTAATAACGGCGCATAAGTTTCTTTATACAACGACACATTACCTACCGCCAAGGCTCCCAAGGTCTCGCCGTGATAACTGTTTTCCAGCGTTATAAATTTTGTTTTCTGAGTTTGCCCGTAGTTACGCCAATAGTGAAAGCTCATCTTAAGCGCCACTTCGACCGCTGCCGAACCGTTATCGGCATAGAAACAACGATTAAGACCTTCGGGAGTCATTGCCACCAGTTTTTCCGCCAACTTGATAGCAGACTCATGGGTGAATCCGGCAAAAATAACATGTTCAAGCGTATCAAGCTGATCTTTTAGCGCCGCATTGATAGCAGGATTGGCATGACCGAACAGATTAACCCACCACGAACTGATCGCATCCAGATAGCGATTGCCGTCAAAATCTTCCAGCCAAACGCCCTGCCCTTTTTTTATGGGAATAATCGGGAAGCTTTCATGATCCTTCATTTGCGTGCAAGGATGCCACAAAACGGAATGATCGCGTTGGGAAAGGGATTGGTTAGTTATAAGGGTGTCTAGCTTTTCGATTATCAATGCTTTATCGCCCTCATGTTAGACTTCATTACATTCAGCAAAACCTGCATATTTAGCCCTGCTTATTTTCGTTGTCCTGCTATCCGAGTAACAAAACCATGTATATAGAGCTTAGCAATGGCATAATCATATTTAGTATTATATTTTTTACTTTCTAATACGCCAATAGCCTTTAAACGTTTTACAAAAGCATCAAAAGGCATTGAAGGTTGGTTATTGGCTATAGTTTTTTGCCAAATTTCCTTTAGTATCTCTTCTTTAAATAAAGATTTTAATGTGCTAATTTGATTAAAAAATTCGGATAGGTCAGGATATTCATTTCTAATGGCATCACAGCGCTCTATAGATGCAGCATATAAGCCGTCTGTTAAAGAGTTCCAACGCAATAAATGATCACTAGGTGCATTTTTCCCTTGTTTTTGCTCTAACTCTACCTCTTTTGCTTTCCTTAATAAAATAGTCAATGAGCGTGGATAAGTATTACCACTGGAATCAGTTAAACTTGAATAAACCCATTGGGCAACATAAGCATTTTGGTTTTTTCGTTGCCGTAATCCCCAAAGTGGCGACAAAGCTTGACGTAAAGTTTCTTCGTCACTTTCATCTAATTCATTATCGGCTAACGGCATAATACGATTAACAAAATTTTTGAA
>CAIQND010000768.1 GCA_903873045.1 uncultured Methylococcaceae bacterium
GTCATTCACATTTTAATGTTTAAAAATAATACTATATTTTTCAATGTGTTGAATTCATGTGTTTTTTGATAAGTACATGGATTTGATAGTAATAGGGCTTAGCTTGATGCGTATGGTCTGCATCCCCTCCCTAATCCGCGCCCGATAAAGCAATAATCGCTTGCGCGTATTATTGCGGGGCGCTCCTTTCGGCCTAAAGGCCGAGGTCTTAAACCAGCAAGGAAGATTGATAAAAAACATGGACTTTCAATTGATCAAGTTCCCGCCAATAACGAGATTGGTAGTTATTATTGTCCATTTCTCAAACCTGATTTACAACGTGTTTTTATAAGCTCTGCCTTAGTGACTCAATCGTGGCATCGGTTAGCGTTTGCCTTTGATGATCACGAATAATACCATCCAGCTCTACCGCTAATATTTGAATGGTTTCTATATAATCATCAAAAACAGCTTGGGCATCATCCAATGCACCGGGTTGCATAAAAAACACCAGCCCCGGACAATAAAAGCTATCCAGATCGCTATCCGGAAAAGTGCCGGGTTCAACCATACAGGCAACGCCATAATCAACCAGTCGATTATCGTCCAGTCGTTCATATATTTTCAAACTACCGTATTCCAGTCCGACAATACCAAAAGCATTGATTAAATCAATACCATTAAAGCCTTGGTCGGTCTTGGCGACAAGGCTAAACTGGATAATAGAAGGCACCGGAACGCGCGGTGGGGGCTCAATATCATCTTCTTCAGGCTCATAAGCCGCATCTTCAGGGTCAAAATAATGGTGATCAACCGTTTCTATCGATTCTTTATCCATTCTTTCATCGCCCATTGACGGCGCATAACGCGGTTTTTTGACGTCGTGATCATCAGGGTCATCAAAAAAATCCATAGCTTCCTGTGATTTTTTATTTCTTAAATAACTCCATGTCAACATGCCTATGGTAATCATTAGACCGGTTGCGATAATTACAATTCTTAGTAGTTCTTTATCCATTAGATTTCCGCCAGACTCACTGCTTCTTCAATATCAACTGCGACCATCCGGGACACACCCGGTTCTTTCATCGTAACACCTGCCAACTGTTTTGCGATTTCCATAGTGACCTTATTATGAGAAATATACAAAAACTGTACAGATGCCGACATCTCTTCTACCATTTTTGAAAACCGTCCGACATTTGCATCATCCAGAGGCGCATCAACCTCATCCAACAGGCAAAAAGGTGCCGGATTGAGTTCAAAAATTGAAAACACTAGCGCTACCGCTGTTAATGCTTTTTCTCCACCCGACAACAAATGAATGGAGCTATTTCGTTTGCCGGGCGGTCTGGCAATAATATTAACACCCGATTCCAGCAAGTCTTGCTCGGTTAATTCCAAATAGGCCTGCCCACCGCCAAAAAGTTTAGGAAACTTTTCCTGCAATCCGGTGTTTATTTTATCGAATGTTTCCTTAAAACGCAGCCTACTTTCTTTATCAATTTTACTAATGGCCTGATCCAGTATCTGTAACGCTTCAATCAGGTCAGCATGTTGCTCGTTAAGAAAGTTCATACGCTCGGATTGTGACTTGTATTCTTCAATAGCCGTCAGGTTAATAGTACCCAAACGGTCAATTTGAGTCGATAAATCATCCACTTTTCTTTTCCATACAGGTTCTTCAGCTTGATCGGGCAAGGTTTTTAAAATGTCTTCAGCATCCGCATCGATTTCTTTAAGCTGTTCATTGATGGTCTGCTGCCTAACTTTAATTTCCTGCAACTCAAACCGAATAGTATCCAAGGCTTCTTTTTGTTTGTCCAATGCCCGTTGCACGCGGGTATGTTCTTCAGACAGTTGCGTTATCTCGCCTTCAATGGTGTCTTGCAATACACGCTGTTTTTTTAAGCTGACTTCCAGTTCATCCTTGTTAAGTGTTTGCTGCGCCAACTGCTGTTTTTCCTCATCCAACGGGGAAAGTGTTTGTTGCAATTTTTGCTCCAGATTAACCATCCAATCCAGCGAATGTTGATGCTGGCTTTGCAATCGCTCAATCTGTTTGCTGGTTGCTATTTCAGAAGCTCTCAGCGAATCAATTTGAGCCTTACTGCTGTAAACCAGTTGCCTTGCTTCATTAACGGCACGCTCGGTATTATCCTGCCGGGTCTGCAACAATTGATTAGCCGTTTCCAGATCCAGTTTATTTTGTTCTTGCTGTGCCAAAACGTCTTCCGCTTCTTCCTGCAATAATCCGGACTCGGCAATAATCTCGGCATTTTCAGAGCGTTCGCGAATAATCTCTTCGAGGTCGTTGGCTATATTCTCCAAGCGACGTTGCTGATGTTCCCAGCGCGTAGAATAAGCGCTAAATTCCGCACTCTTTAGCGATAATTCCGACCCCAGTTTATTATCCTGTTGTTGGATAGATTCGCGTAAAACTTCCGCGTCTTTTAACTCGCCTTCAGTCATTGCCAAATGCTCTTCACTGGTATTAATGTCAACCAGTAAGGCTTCTTGGCGATGTTTTAACAAACGTAATTCTTTCTCACGTTGCAAAACACCCACTTTACTGTCCTTGGTATGGGTGATTTTTAACCAATTTTGTCCAAACCAAGTGCCATCGGGCGTAATAACAGACTCATGGGGATTGGCATTAACCGCTAAAACTCTGGCGGCCTCGTTATCATCCGCGCAATAAACGCCTGATAATAACGCACTTAAATCCCAAGGTGAATTAACTTTATCCAGTAAAGTCGACTTGGCCGTTGGCTCACTGTTGGCGAGGGTTGTGGATGCTTTCGTCTCAAACAGCGTCAGTGATTCGTTAGTCAACTCACTCAAACCCGAAATAACCGGCTCGGCACTATTCACACAAATCGCTTCCAGATAACTGCCCAGAACGGTTTCAACCGCCGTATCCCAGCCAACCGAAAC
>CAIQND010000769.1 GCA_903873045.1 uncultured Methylococcaceae bacterium
ATTTGTAGGATATCGCATGCTTTTCGCAACCACTAATATTGTTATAAGAAATAACGAAGCCTTGGGAAATTTAAGTGCGCAGAGTAAAAAATTGTCTTTAAAATACCACCTACCCTCAAAATCTATCTAAGCAAGACAGGGTTACTGCCCGATATGATAACGGACATGGATGGCGCATCCGCTACTTGGGGGAGCGACTAAAAGATTGGCTTGCTCAGTTATTTAAAGCCCTCTTCAGCGGGAGAGGGTTGGGAGAGGGGAAATTAAAGTGGAGAAAATCCTTATTTAATCCCCTCATCCCAACTGGAGAAGGAGCAAAGTTACTTGTGTCCCCCAAGTAGCGGATGCGCCCGACATGGATGGTTTTATGATAATCGCCACAGTATTTTTGCAAGACAAACTCGCTGCTATACACACTATCACCGCCTTATTCAAAGGCATCAATAACGCCGTTTTTAAGAAAAGGATATCGTCATGACTCACAAAAAAAAACCAGAAAAAACCCCGGTAACATCGAATGATTCACTTGTAACCGAGTTGCCTGCAATAGATAAAACAAGTATTGAAACGCAAGATGCGCCAGCAACAACCATTAGCGATTTCCCTATCGTCGGTATTGGTGCTTCCGCAGGTGGACTAACCGCCTTTGAGGCTTTCTTTTCCGGCATGCCGCCTGATAGGAATCCAGATATGGCTTTTATTTTAATCCAGCATTTGGCACCTGATCACCACAGCATTCTTGTTGAACTCATTCAAAACTGCACCCGTATGCCAGTCGTTGCAGCGGAAAACGAATTAAAAGTCCAGGCTAACTGCGTCTACATAATTCCACCCGATCGCGATATGGCATTACTAAATGGGACGCTACAATTATTTATTCCGGTAGCGCCACACGGCCACCGCTTTCCTATTGATTTTTTCTTTCGGTCTCTTGCCCAAGATCAACATGAGCGAGCTATCGGCATTATTCTCTCAGGCACCGGCAGTGACGGAACTTATGGTGCTCAGGGCATTAAAGCCGTGGGTGGTATAGTCATGGCTCAAGCTATTGATTCTGCGGATTTTGATGGGATGCCACGCAGTGTTATTAACACGGGTTTAGTTGATTACATATTACCACCCGGCGATATGCCTCGCCGACTCATTGACTTAAATAATCTTGCCAGTCAATATTTTCAGATAAATAAAACTTCTATATTTTCTGAAAGCACACTGGAAACAATATTCCTCCTGATAAGAAGTCAAACTAATCATGATTTTTCTCTTTACAAGCGCAATACCATTTACCGTCGAATTGAACGGCGAATGGCTGTGCATAAAATCAATACATTAGACGCTTATCTGCTTTTTTTACAGCACAACCCGAGCGAGATAACCTCGTTATTTAAAGACCTGTTGATCGGAGTAACCAGTTTCTTTCGCGATCCAGATGCATTTTTAGCGCTTGAGAAAAAAATAATTCCCCTGTTTTTTACCGACAAAGCCAACAATTCGCCTATCCGCATTTGGTGTTTAGGTTGCTCTACTGGTGAGGAGGCCTATTCAATTGCTATTCTTTTACAAGAGTACATGGATCGCGTTAATAAAAATGACAAGGTGCAAATTTTCGCTACCGACATTGATTCGACTGCCATTGCCAAAGCACGCTCCGGACTTTATCCGCACAGCATTGCCTCCGATGTTTCGTCAGTACGGTTGGCTAATTTTTTTACGGCCGAGAGTAAAGGCTACCGTGTTCATAAAAATATTCGCAACATGCTGGTGTTTTCGGTGCACAATGTTATAAGCGATCCACCTTTCTCAAGACTTGACTTGATCAGTTGCCGCAATCTGCTGATCTATTTTGAAGGTGAGTTGCAAAATAAACTGCTGCCGATGTTTCACTACGCCTTGAATCCGGGCGGCGCACTGTTCTTGGGTAACTCCGAAAACATCGGTAACTTTACTGACCACTTTAAGAAAATAGATAACAAAGCGAAATTGTATCTAAGTATAGGCAATACTGATAAAAATCATAGCACGACTGGTGTGCCCTTGGTTTTATCTCTCCAGTCTGTTTACAGCAAGTTACTTGCCGAGCCTCAACAATCGTTACGTGATTTAACAGAGAAAGCCTTATTGCAGCAAGTTTCACCACCCAGCGTCCTAATCAATGCGCTGGGTGATATTTTGTACGTACATGGCAACATCGACCAATACCTTGAGCCAATGCTCAGTCATTATAAAAACAACAACGTACTTAATATTGTCCGAATAGGATTGCGTGAAAGCCTGACTTCAAGTTTGCAAGAAGCAGTAGATACAAAAAAAACTGTGTTCTATCCCGGCCTGTGTATTCCGGTCAAAGAGCGGGTTATTATGATCAACCTGACGATACGTCCGGTTAAAACAGTCACTAAAAATAACGAATTATTATTTTTTTATTTGATCACGATACAAGAAATACCCGAACTGAAAGACATCACTGAGAAAGAATCAGAGCCGCAACTCGCATTGCTCAAGAATGAATTACGGATAAAAAATAAATTTATGCAAACTTTCCATGACGAACTGGAAACATCAACGGAAGAACTGAAATGCTCCAACGAAGAAATGCAGTCCATTAATGAAGAATTACAAGCAACTAACGAAGAGCTGGAAACCTCCACGGAAGAATTGCAATCCGTTAACGAAGAACTGTCCACTGTTAATGTTGAGTTAGAAAGTAAGTTAATTGAGCTATCCAGATCCAATAATGACATGAATAATCTGCTATCCGGAACGGGTATCGCCACTCTATTTTTAGATCTCAATTTAAATGTTATGCGTTTTACTCCTAATGTCTGCAAGCTTGTAAATCTTATCAACGGCGACATAGGGCGCCCCTTTAGCGACTTATCGCTTAAATTAATTGACTACGATCAACTGATAGAAGACAGTCGTGATGTACTCAATACCCTAAAGCCCAAAGAGCGGGATGTACAAACAAAAGATAACAGGTGGTACATTATGAGTATGCTGCCTTATCGCACATTAAACAATATAGTCGAGGGTGTAGTGATCACTTTCGTTGACATCACTGAGGCCGTAAAAGCACGCGAAGCGCTGCGCCGTTTGGCGATCGTTGTAAAGGATGCACACGACGCAATCATAGTGATGGATTTGAACGGTCATGTTTTAGCCTGGAATCCTGGCGCATTTAGGCTTTATGGCTGGACTGAAGCCGAGGCGCTAACTATGAATATTAAGACATGGATTCCAAAAGATTTGCTTGATGACACCTTGATGCAGCTATATCATTTGAGCATACATACTATTTTAGAACCGTTTTCTACAAAACGTATTACCCGGTCGGGCACTGTTATAGATGTCATGATAACTGCGACTGCTTTATCACATGACTCCGGTGAAGTTTATGCTATTGCGACCACGGAATGGTCAATAGATGCCAATAATGAACGAACCAAAGTCATTTAGAAAAATGATCGTGGCTAAATCCCCCGGTAACCCACCCACATGGGCATCATGCACGTTGCGAATTTCGTCGAACAAATTTTATCCTGTTGATGAATCTCGCCGCAGAGACTCTAGATCAGCAGTTGGAGTATAAAATCCAATCAGGGTTACCTTCCTGTCTGAAATTATCATCAGTTTCGTCGCTTAGGCAGTACG
>CAIQND010000770.1 GCA_903873045.1 uncultured Methylococcaceae bacterium
CAATAATGACCAAACCGGAAAATGAAGATGCCTGGAATTTTGAAGTCGCATCAGCAAAGCGCCTTAAGCTGATTACCCTGGAAGAGAAAAAAAGCTATGCGTATTACTGCTTATCCGTCAGTCTTTATTTACAGGGTGATAGTGAAGACGCAGAAAAAACGCTGCAAAAGTTACGCGATTTAAATATTGATCGTCAAGCCACTATTGACGAACTATTAGCAGCCGATCTGGATGCCTTGGTTGAGGCAAATGCTAATTTTGCAGAACCGGTTGCCGCTTATAAAGCACTTTATCTGAAAAATCATCCAACGAACATCCCATAACTAAAATGCGCAACCGATGATTTATGATTCTAGGCATCAGCAAGACCTGCCAACTATATTCACCTAACCGCTCAAAAGAAATCTCATGACCTCAATTTTTTATCGACCCGCCAAAATTCGTGCCTTGGCATTCTTGGGGTTGTTGCTGTTAGCACTGGCTATTCTTGGCGGTATGATCTGGCGTAATCTACATCATTTTGAAACGGTTTTATCCTACGTGAACTATTCCCACCGCATTCAAAATGTATCGGTGGGTTTACAGCAATCCTTGATTGGCTATGTGACCGAAACCGTTCCCGACTCCCAACCTGTCGTCTTGACTAAAACCCTTAATGAAATGCAGACGTTAATAACTGACAATCGCTATTTATTACCGGCCACCAAAGAAAGCCTGGAAACAGTCGGCAGTCTTCTCGCTAATGTCAGCAAGCTGGACAAGTCAGAAAAAAACGCCCGTTTGATACAGGCGCTTGAAGTCATGAGCCAGACACTGGATGAAGAAGGCTTGCGACGGGAAAAATTACTGGAAGATATTAACTTTGATACCCAAACCGAACTTTACATCGCCTTGGTTACTTTTACCTTGATATTATTAGGCGCGATGTTGTTTTTAAACTATCGAATTTTGCATCCGCTAAATGACCTGCGGCAGTTATTGGAGCGGCTGACGGAAGAAAACTACACCCCCATCACCTTGGCTCATCTAGATCCTTTGCTATTTCCGGTTTTTAACAGCTATAACGCATTGGTGATACATCTTGCCGAACTGGAAGAAGCCAAGCGCTTGTTTGCACAATCATTACAAAGGGAAGTCAGATTAGCCACCCAAGCCCTTTTGGAACAACAATATAGCCTGGCGAGAGCTGAACGTTTGGCGGCCATTGGTGAGGTTGCCGCAGAATTAGCCCATGAAATACGTAACCCGCTGGCGGGCATTCAGATGGCTTTTAACAATTTACGCCGTGAAATTGATGATCAAAACCAATGCGAAAGAATGGATTTGATTAGTAGCGAACTAAAGCGCTTGGCGCGTTTGCTAAATGATATGCTCGATCAAAGCCGTCATTCGCCCGAAACAGCGACTGATTTTAATATGTCCACACTCATTTGCGATTTACTGACCTTAACCCGTTACCAAATCACCGAATCCATAGAGCTGATCGGTGATACGCCAAACGACTTACCGGTACATTTGCCCGAGAGCGGCATCCGTCAGGCTTTATTAAATTTGATAGTCAATGCCGCCGATGCCTTGGAAGGCAATCCCGGCTTAATCCGCATCAAAGCACGCAGTGAAGCTCACGGCTTACGCATTGATGTCTTTGACAATGGCCCAGGCTTTTCCGAAGACCTGCTTAACTATGGCATACGCCCCTTCCGCAC
>CAIQND010000771.1 GCA_903873045.1 uncultured Methylococcaceae bacterium
AAAATGCCTTTTCTATCCCATACTTGTAAGGTATGGGTGGATCTTGCCATTAGCTTTCCAAATTCGTGTGGTCTGTATGTATTCATAAATTAAATTATATAATACATTTGAATATATTAAAAGCTACTTAGTAGCACCTCTGTGAAATGGCTACCCACTTTAGCCATTATAAAATACTGGCGTTAGACCTGACAGGTTTATAAAACCTGTCAGGTCTGTCCCGTGTTGGTAGCCTATCAAATCAGCGAAGGCACAAGGTCGCAACCTTTTGCCGATAAACTTTTTAACCTTTAATCACGCTCTTTTTGGCTTATATTGCCGTTACGATCAATGATAACACTCCAATTATTACCGGCCGCATTAACAGTCAGGTCATATTCTTCACCAACGCCATTAGGATTTACCACCAAAATCGCCTCTTTAATAGTGTAGGTATCGAAAGCGGCTTTTAAATTATCATGGGCAATAGTGGGCATCATATTAGAGGTGGTCACGTCATCACCGCTAACAAAAAAATGACCATTACCTCTATACAACTCAATTATAGCCGCTTTATCTTTCTCTTCTTTAAAAGTGATTTCATATAAAGCTTGCTTGAAGTGGATTTTTTTTTCCGCAGAAATATCGATAGCGTTTGGATGTCTTTTGTAGAATTGATCCAATATCGGCGAGGGTATCGCATCTTTACTCAAAATTTCAGCATTAACCGAAACTGATGACAATGCCAAGACTAAAAAACCCAGATTTAAAAAATTGTTACGCATTACTGTCGTTACCTGTAAATGATTGTTATAAAAGTTAATTATTATTCTATTAAAAGGGTGTCGATTTTATAGTGCTTTGCTTCACCATTCATCTTACCGCCTTTTTAACGCGTTGCCATTACCACAAATGACCACCGCGAGCTTAAAACCGCATGCCATTAAACCCAATATTGAAATAAACCCGACGCTTCCAATATAACTTACAAATGCAAAACACCAAAAGATAAATACATAATGTGGTTTTTTTATGTCACTATTTATAGTTTGGCATAAATTTCCGGCTACCCACTAAGGAACGTGCATGAAATAACTTGACGCTTTATATCCCCTCACCCCAACCCTCTCCCGGTGGGAGAGGGAGCTTAATGTTGCTTTACTTTTAAGCCACTCTATAACAACTGCACTTGTCATCCCTTACCTCAAGACTGATTAGCAAGACTTGATTAAAAAATTTCACTATCTTACTCGCCCAAGGCTTTCTTTCCAACACTTCAAAGTTAATCGTTCAATTATCTTGATAACTTAGCCGTTAAAAATAGAACACGGATAACACGCGATCAATCCAACAAAATCGCCTTCTGCATCAGCATTTGATTATTCTGATAAAAAGGAATATCGGTATTACCCAGAACTGATGGCGGAATATTCGCCAGCTCATTCAGATTATCCATCGGAACGATAACAACCTTGGCTCCATTTTCAGAGAGCATAGTGACTTTATAATCAAAATTGATAGCCCGTTCAATGGCTCCACCGACCGAAATATCAGCATTTTTATCCGCCAGTATTTTTAATTGATAAAGCTCACCTGTTACGCTGTTCAGGTCATCTTTATTTTGAAGGGTAACTGTCAACGCTTGCGCTGAATCATCAGTCCGCTCCCAACAAAAATAAGGCGTAACCAGTTCTTGTGGCGCAACACCACCATGTGCAAAACCATAAACACCGGGGGTTTTAAACGGATTTAGCGTGGTCGAAAAATAGAGATAATTTAAGTCGCCGTATTTTTTCTTGGCTTCAATATAACGGCCGGTTAAAGACGGCTGCTGCTCAACCGCACGAATATAACGCTCTGCTTTCTCGGACACACCATTCAGTGACACCGAAATTTTATCGGACTCACTCAATAGCCCCGTCAATACAAAGCCATGATCGGTGATTAAATAGACTTTTGCATAGCCGCTATTAAGCAAAACCGTAATTTTTTCAGCAAAATAATCAATGGTTTCAGGGAAATATTTCAGCGCTTTATGCTGCAACTTTTCGCCCATATCATCAATATCTTTATAGGTGCAAATCAGGTATTTCG
>CAIQND010000772.1 GCA_903873045.1 uncultured Methylococcaceae bacterium
GTTTGCATCCAGCTATAATCAGCCGCATAAACAGCGTCAAGACCGCCGTTTGCAGCCAAACCCAATGGCGTTGCCCGGGTATAACCATCAACTGCGACCCAAACCGAGTCTCCGGTCATTGAAGCAGGATAAGCAAAGTATAAAAATGCCCGACCGGTCAAGGCAGGATTTAAAAAGTTTTTACCGGTACCACCAAACACTTCTTTACCGATTACGATACCGAAAGAAATACCCAAAGCGACCTGCCATAAAGGCATGTCAGGCGGCATAATCAAGGCGTATAACATGGACGAAACCAAAAAGCCTTCATTGACTTCATGGCCGCGAACGGTAGCAAACAATACTTCCCAAATACCACCGATAGCCAAAGTAGTGATATAAATAGGTAAAAAGTATAAAGCGCCATGAGCCAGGTTAGAAAACGGATTCATGGTGCTGTAGCCGAACAACGTCATCGGGATACTGCGCCAGTTATCTATTTTCTCAAGACCCATGGTGCCCATTGCCAAATTGGCCTGGTAACCGGTGTTATACATCGCCATCAATACACAAAACAGCGTTGCTATCACTACAAAAGTCATTGTCCGTTTCAGGTCATTGCCGTCACGAACATGAGTTGTGCCGCGAGTTACATCAGCGGGCGTATATATGAAAGTATCCACCATCTCATAGAGACCGTAATACTTAGCAAACCGACCACCTTTTGTAAAATGCGGCTCTATGCTATCTAAAATTTCTCTAGCCGACATTATCCTTCCTTCTCGATTTTAGTTAAATTCGCTCTCAGCACAGGACCGAAGTCATGTTTACCTGGATCCACAAATGTAAATAAGGAGACATCTTCTTCATCAAGTTCCAAACAACCCAACAACTGCGCTTGGTCTGAATCACCGATAATCAATGATTTTAATAGCGGTGTTGCCAAAATATCCATAGGCATAACGGTTTCAAAAACGCCAACAGGCACAATTGCCCTGTCACTGCCGTTTTTATCCGTAGTTAATGGAAAAAGACGATTGTTTTTACGATCAACACTGGAGGTGTAAACATTCAATGCGGAATATTTATCTTTACCCGCCACAATCCAGCCAAACAATTCACGGGCACGACCTTCTTGCAAAGCAGAAACCTGGTTGCTGTAACAGCCTAAATACGCAGCCCAATCGTGTGCCGTATGTCCGTACAAAACAGAACCGGAAATAACCCGACTTTCAACGTCATCCAACAATTCACCGACAACCAAATCATCGGTATTAGCGCCTACACGCGTGCGAATCAAGCGTGGATTTTTTACGGTAGGGCCCGCTAAAGAAATGACTCTTTCGACATTTAATTGACCGGTTGTAAATAATGCACCCATTGCCATAACCGCCTGATAATCCAGGTGCCACACAGACTTAGTGATATTAACGGCATCAATAAAATGAATATGGGTACTGGGCAAACCGGCAGGATGCGAGCCTGAAAACTCAGCGACTGTCGCTACATTACTAACGGCAATATCTGCGCCTGACGCTTTACAAACGTAAGTTTTACCCCCAGTCAGCTTGGCAATAACAGCCAAACCATTATTAAAATCGTTTGAACGTGTTCTTATAACCACGGCTGGATCGGCCGCTAAAGGCCGGGTGTCTATAGCTGTAACAAAAATAGAGCTGGGTTTGCTATCTACAGCAGGCGTTTTTCCATAAGGACGTGTTCTTATCGTAGTCCACAAACCTGAAGCCAACAGATTTTCTTTAACCTGTTCAGCCGTTAGATTAACAAGATCCGCTTCATGGTATTGGCTAAACGTTTCTTCAGCAGAGCCTTGTAATTCAATAACAACGGATTGCAATACCCGCTTGGCGCCACGGTTTATCGCTTTAACGATACCCGCACCCGGTGACGTAAATACACACCCCGGATTTTTCTTGTCAGTAAAAAGTACCTGACCCAACTTGACCGTATCCCCCTCACTAACCAACATGGTAGGCTTCATGCCTACGTAATCAATCCCCAGAATCGCAACGGTATTAACCTGATTGCCATCCTCAATAATTTGCTTAGGACTTCCCGTTATGGGTAAGTCTAAACCGTTTTTAATAGTAAATCGCATAGTTAATAAGCCTACTCTCCAAACAAGTTGCGGCGAAACCCTCCACTTAAGTATCAAAAACACCGATACAAGTGGCGCATAAAGACGTAAAACGTTGGCATTACACCATAAAATCAATGTTTTCTCAATGCTGTATTTAGTTGTCAATAAATATACTAAAGGATACTTTACAAACCGTAAACTAACTGTAATATATGAAAAATTGCTTGGACTTGGGTAACTCGCAAAAATATCCACTGCAAAAGTTGCCGCTGCTTATAAATACTTAAGCCACTTGTAATCCCGCCACTGACTTTTTCGAACCCACTATAAAGATCAATGCCGCAAACTGCGTAGGCCGGAATAAGGCTTTTCGAGCGCAAGCGAGAATAAGCGTTTCCGGCATCCGAACGAGAGCGCCGGAAACGCCACCACGCACTAGGCTTGGGTGGTCTTATTCCGGCCTATGCCTGCTCAGTGCCCCGTCTTAGTTGATAGCCGAAATCTTCAAACGTTTCGGCCTGAGGTGCAACTTCCGACCTACATCAAAATTTTTTCTCTTCGTGTCTTCGTGGTGAACTATTTTATAAATTATTTAAACTATTAGGCTACCAACTTTAGACGGGACAGTATGAATAGGCGCTGTTATTAGGTGTGTATTCTCTGCTTGTGAACAAGCAAAGTCTAATGTTGCTTTTCGACTAAGTGGGTAGCAGACTTAGTGGGAGCGACACCTACGTCCCGATTTGAAACGTTAGTCGCGACGTAGGCATCGCTCCCACGATAGATATGCCCATTTAAAACGCGACGATTTTACAGATACCCTTCCCTTCAAGGCATGTTATCTGTCCCAACTTAAGTGGGTAGCCAACTATTGCAGCTCAATGCCAATAGCCAGTGCCAAACACGTCATCAATTCGCACGCGGCATCCTGCATAGTGCAGCCAAAAGAAACCACTCCGTCTTCATGACCCAGCATCGTAAATAGCCCAGTCTGTTGTAAGCAGCCCGATTGAAATAACTGCTCAACTGCTTGTGCCATGGCAACGGTTCCATAAGGAATATCTGCGGAAACATGGGGTAAATTAAGTGTTGCTGTATTGCGCCAGATTTCTGGACTGTGTACATGAATCACCGCCTGTATGTTGCTATTTTGTGCATAAAGGCTTGCATGCGTCAGCGATTCAGAAGAGGGCTTACGTAGGCCGCACGATTGAAGTTGATTTTTTTGGGGGTCAGCGGCGACAACCAGGCAATAATGTTCCGGACTTAATTGTTCAAGATGTCCTGTTTGTGTACCACTAATAATAAATTGATTACTTTGCTTATTAAGCCGCTGGCTTATATTGCCAAAACCAAGATTGTCGTATCTTTCTGGATCTTGCCCAATAAAGCCAAGACGAAAAACAAGCGTGCGCCACGCATTGATTTCCCTGAATGAAAACATTTCATTCAGGGGCTTTTGCGTATGCGCTAATTGATACTTGATGCCCCCTTCTGGCTCTTTCATCTGGACGGGATTTTATATTGCAGCATGATTGATCCTAAAAACAGAGTTATTATTTACCTCCCCCCTTTGAAAAAAGGGGAATCCGTCACGCTATATCCGCCAAATTTCCTTTGGTTTCCAGCCATACTTTCCGGTCTTGTGAACGTTTTTTAGCCAATAATAAATCCAGTTTTCCGGTGGTGTCGTCGTTTTCAGTGATGGTTAATTGCACCAACCTGCGCGTGTCGGGGTTCATGGTGGTTTCCCGAAGTTGACTGGGATTCATTTCTCCCAAGCCTTTAAAGCGTTGCACATTAATCTGTCCTTTTAGCTTTTCGGCTTTAATTCTATCCAAAACGCCTTGACGTTCGGATTCATCCAAAGCGTAAAAAACCCGCTTGCCCACATCAATTCGATACAAGGGCGGCATGGCGACAAATACGTGCCCTTCCCTGACCAGTGCATTAAAATGTTGATAAAATAACGCACAAATTAAGGTTGCAATGTGGTTACCATCAGAATCGGCATCCGCCAAAATACAGACTTTACCGTAGCGCAGGTTTTGTAAATCACTGGAACCAGGTTCTATACCCAAAGCGACCGCAATATCATGTACTTCCTGAGATGCCATGACCTGACTGGATTCCACTTCCCACGTATTTAAAATCTTGCCGCGCAACGGCATAATGGCCTGAAAATCCCGCTCTCTTGCTTGTTTGGCAGAACCACCCGCCGAGTCACCTTCTACCAAAAACAGCTCCGTTCTAGCGATGTCCTGTGCGGAACAATCCGCCAATTTACCCGGCAAGGCAGGGCCTGAAGTAATTCTTTTACGGATGATTTTTTTATTGGAGCGCAATCTTTTTTGGGCACTGGAAATAATAATTTCGGCTATTTTTTCACCTTCCGCCGGGTTCTGATTTAACCACAGACTAAAACTGTCTTTTGCAACACCCGAGACAAACGCCACACATTCCCGTGAACTTAAGCGTTCTTTGGTTTGACCAGAAAACTGCGGGTCTTCCAATTTAACAGATAACACGAAATGGCAGTTTTCCCACACATCTTCAGGCGCTACCTTAACGCCACGCGGCAATATATTACGGATATTACAAAACTCACGCATAGCTTCGGTTAATCCTGCACGCAAGCCGTTAACATGGGTTCCACCTTGCGCAGTCGGCACCAGGTTAACGTAACTTTCGTTAAGTACTTCAGCCGGATTTTCCAGCGCCCAAACAACACCCCATTCCACGGCCTCATGATTTGCTGCCATGTTGCCCATAAACGGCTGTTCCGGGCAAAATTCAATACCACCAATCCGATCCAGCAAATATTCTTTAAGGCCATTCTGGTAACACCAGACGTAATCTTCGTCGCTTTGCTCAACTTTTAACGTGATTTTTAAGCCCGGACATAAAACCGCTTTGGCGCGTAAGACGTGCTTTAATTTGGTAACGGATATTTTATTGGTGTCAAAATACTTTTCATTTGGCCAAAACTTGACCGCTGTACCTGTATTATTGCGACCAACTGTTCCGGTTTCGGTCAATTCAGTTTGTTTTTCGCCATCTGCATAGGTCATACCATAGACTTTGCCATTACGCTTGACTTCAATTTCAAGCTTTGCCGATAACGCATTAACAACCGATACGCCCACCCCATGCAAGCCACCGGAAAACTGGTAGTTTTTATTGGAAAATTTTCCACCGGCATGTAACTGGGTAAGAATAACCTCAACACCCGGAATGCCTTGCTCCGGATGTATATCTACCGGCATTCCGCGACCATCGTCACTGACCAGAACAGAACCGTCTTTATATAAAACGACATCGATAACTTTGGCATACCCTGCCATCGCCTCATCAACACTATTATCAACTACCTCCTGCACCAAATGATTGGGGCGGGTGGTGTCTGTGTACATACCGGGACGCTTTCGAACCGGCTCCAATCCGCTTAAAACCTCGATGGCAGCCGCATTATATTCGTTACTCATTATTCCTAAATACTCTTAATCCAATTTATCTACAAAGTTTGTTCTACTGATAAGTACAATCGTTTTGTCATTTCAACACGCGAGTCCTAATCTGCCCGGCCTCATAATACCAGTCTTTAACGTTGACCGAAATCAAAAGAACCCTCAACA
>CAIQND010000773.1 GCA_903873045.1 uncultured Methylococcaceae bacterium
ATTATTTAATCCCCACAAAACCACCATAACCAGAACAATTATTAATCTGGAAAAATCTGTTTCCAGCGGAATATGTCCGGCAATCGCGATAAGAGGACCAAAAAACCAAATCAATAAACTTAAGGCAATGATACCTAACAGTTGAATAACCCATTTTTTTTGAAAAAATTCGATAATTGTTTTCACTGCTTATCCTTTGCGACTATAAAATAATTTCAACACGGCGATTCATTGCCTTATGTTCAGGGCTATCGTTAGCCACCATAGGTTGGGTATCAGCCCTGCCCTCCGAAACTATGGTTGCGCTTACTTTGTTATTATTGATTAATACCTCGGTAACCGATAAGGCACGGGCTTTTGACAAATCCCAATTAGACGGGAATTTTGCCGAAAATATCGGTGAACTATCCGTGTGCCCCACGACCATAATACGCGCCGAAACATTGCCAAGTGCCTGACTGATTTTATCGAGCAAAGGATAATATTGAGTATTTATTTTATCGCTGGCTGAGGCAAAAAAACCTTTGCTCATAATACGAATCACCGTTTTGTCATTTCTTTTAAGCAGCATGACTTCACCACTACGCACTTCAGGTTCAAGGAAAGCCGTTAACTCATCAAAAAATGAAGGGGTAATAGTGACCGGTATTACAGAGCTTTCGACTGGGGAGTTAACTTCTGCGGCCACTGCGGATGAAACATCAAAGCTGTCTTTAAGCGCATACAGTTTGAATAATACCGGATTGGAGGCGGTATTAATGCCATAAAGAAACCCTAAAAAACCCAGCATTAATAGCAAAGAGGCAACCGAACCAATGATCCACAAAGGTACAAATTTAGCCAGACCATTACGTTTGTCTTTAATGCCCTGCCAATGTTGAGATAAGGTTCTTTCAACATCGCCACGTTGCCGTTGAATAATTTGATAGGTGTTTTCCCTAATTTCCTCAAGCTTGCTTAAGCCATGATCTTCAACGCGATATCTGCCTTCAAACCCCAAACATAAACAAAAATACAACAACTCCAGCAAATCCAAATGCGTTCCGGGTTGTTGCATACAGTTTTTTAAAATAAGAAAAAATTTCTCGCCACCAAAGGTTTCTTTATGAAACAGAATCAGCAAACCCTGGGTGCTCCAAATACTGTTACAGCCCCATGGTGTATTTAAAATAGTCTCATCCAGCAAAGTACATAAAGCATAGCGGGCCGCTTGTGCTTGCTCACTTGAGACGGACTGACTTTTAAGTTTGTTTTCAAACTGTTTTACTTCTTCGATAATACTGACCCTTAGTCCGGCAACATCGGGATGTGATGCGGTATTGCGTAACTGCGCAACTAACGATAACAACGACATAGCGGCTCCCGTTAAAGGATTGTGCGTAGAACGGGCACACGCTTCGCGCAGATTATCTGAAATACCGGCATTTAAATGTGCTGATCCTGCATTAGTTGGGGCAACCACCGGCGACACGACTTGCCCTTGTGGTTTTCGCCCACCGGGCATCGGCCTGAGAATGGTTTTATCATCGTCAATGTAGCTATTGTTACCAAAAGGATCATCTTTATTCATGGTGTTATCCGTTTTTAATTGCCCAGAATTCTAATTCAAGCCCGGGGAAATCACCGGCTATATGAATGGCAAAGCCACCCGATTGCTGCATCTGTTTCCATAAGTCACTTTGTTTATTTAACTCAAAATAAGCAAATCCGGCATGATAAGGAATTTGCCGTGGCGCAACGGGTAAGGCTTGAATAGTAATACCTGGCAGCGCGTTACGAATTAAAAGATTAATTTGCTCAACCGGACCAATTTTAACTTGCGTCGGAAAGCCGCTACGCAATTGCTCTATAGAAACCTGTGCGCTGACCGCCAGAACAAAAACAGCCTCTTTAAGGAGATTAGGATCAGGAACCCTCGCGCCGCGTATACCAAATTTTGGCTCAGTAAGCGGGATAAATATTGCATTTTGTTCCAGGACAGAACTGAGTAACAAGCGTAATTCATCCATGACCGACTTAAAGGTAAGTTGCAAGTCATCGTGATTATAAACAAAGAAATTAATCGGTCTTTTATTGGCTTTACAGAAAGTTGATAATTCACCGGCCAATTGCACTGCCATACGATATAAGCTTTCCGGATGCAAACACGGAATATTTTGTAAATGCTCAAACAAGGGCTCAATCCGATTCACTAATTGCAATAGCATATAATCTGAAATCTCTGCCACCCCCCCTCTTCCAGCCTCGGAAGCTCGCCCGCCTAAAGCCTCACCGCGTGTGTGTAATAACCCCAATAGCTCTTTGATATAACCTCGGGTATGGGGAATCGCATTACAATCCACCGTAGGGGGAATATAGTTGTCGTCGAGAATAATATTTTTATCGATGCGTGATTCAATAACCCGGGCAATACCAATACCAACATGCCCCGCCCGTTCCTGCCTTTCCAGCATCAAAGTGGTGTGTAGTTTGGCAATCATGACCGCAGATGTGGCGTTGGTAGCAACATTCGCATCCCTTACCTCACATTCGGTGGCGTGATATCGTGCCAAGTTATTACAATTTTCATCGGTATCCACTTCAACTGCACCCGACAGCTGTAGTGGCAAGCACAAATAAATAATAGCGTTTTGCACATCAGCGGGTATATCGATAGGCAAGGGTAAATCATCATCTTCGGGTAGATTAAACGGGGTGCCATCGGGAAATATACCGCTACATTCTGCCAGCGAAAACTTACCCATCGCTAAATGGCGCGTATCTATTTTGAAACTTTTAATACCCCAATCGTAAGGTTGCAACCCCCCACAGCGTTGGCGCACCAAGGTCTCAACATAACGATCATGTTGTTGAAAATGCTGTGGCCTAAGAAACATGCCTTCTGACCACACGGTCTTGTTATTTTCTGACATTTTTTATTATTGCACTCTTGGCTTATTAAATTAGTTTTGATTGCTGAAGTTTCTGCTTAAGGCACGTGTTTGAAGTAACTTGACCCTTTATATTCCCTCACCCCAACCCTCTCCCGGTGGGAGAGGGAGCAAGATGACTAAGTTATTTCATGCGCATTCCTAACTATTCACATTATTTTTTGCGTTGCTGAGTCAATTGCCTTATCTGCTGCTCGTAAGCTTTTACAAACGCATCACCATAAAAATTTTCCACGGCATCTTCTACGGTATTGCGATAAGTTTCTTCAAGCTTATCCCAGCACTTGGCTTTTTTTTGTAAAACGATGCCCTGTTCAAATTGTTTTTCAATAACTTTAGGATCAAAGGTTTTTAACAAGTCGGTTAATGACGCTTGAATACCGGCCTGCATGGCTAATTGGTGATTCATGATGTCAGCAAAACTTTCTTCAATAGCCGCTGTTGAACCTAGAAAACCCTCTGTTTTATTGTCAAGTAATTGACACAACACATCATCAGTGGATACGGTAAATTTTAAAGGGTTATTATTAGTAGCACTTATAACGGTCATATTAACCCGACACAAGCTTTTAAACTCGGCTCTACTTCTTAATACGGCAACCGTTCCATCAATCAGTTTTCTAAATATCTGTCCTATTCTGTTCAAGGTTTCTTTTTGTCGTTCAGGCCCAATTGGGTTAAAAGCTATATCTGCACCTTGCAAAAACTCGTTAAACAAATCGCTATCCGTCGAGCCGCTGGGTATGTTTTCAAGACGGGGTTCGCTTATTGAAACGGCTTCATTGTTGATGATATTAACTTTATGGTGACTGTTGCTTTCAGGATTTATTACACCCCGTATAGGCTCAATGACCGGATTACTATCGCTCACAATAGCAACTGTTTCTGTGGGCACTTCATTATTTTGCTTAAGAAAATCGTCTATTGGATCAGCTTGACCCATTTCACTAATAGCCGCACCTAAAAAAGCGTCAAAATCATCATCAGACGTTGATTTATTAACAGATTGAAACGGTTGAGGTTGAGGTTCGGGCTGGACTTCCATATTAGCATCTGAAAAAAAGTCATCAAAACTAAAGTTGTCTGGCACTTCTTCGATAAAGGGCGTTGGCAGGATGCCGGGGGCTTGATAACTATCTGAAAGCGGTGATTGGTTGCCTTTTAAGCCGCTTTCAAAAGCATCAGAATTTGAGTTGGTTGTTTTTTCCACCCACTCGTCAATGCCTGAAAAATTCCCCTCCATTAAACTATTGGTACCTGCGTCTTCCCAATTGGGCAGATAATCAACTTCAGTTGCCGCTACCGTAATAAAGGGTTCAGGGTCATCGGGAAAAAGGAAATCATCAAATGTTTCCTTGGATGCCGCGATAAAAGGAAAGCTCTCTATTACCGGCTCATCGGTAATAACAATACCCAGTTCATACTCGCCAATTTTTAAGCGTGTTTGGTTATCAATGCGTTGCGTTGCATTAATTAAAGGCGTGGGTTGATCATTGATAAAGACGCCACTCAAACTACTATCAGACAGGTAATAACAGCCGTTTTCATAACTGATACTGGCATGATGTCGTGATACGAATTTTTCGGTATCCGGTAACACTAACGTATTATCTTCAGACCGACCAATGCTGCCGCCCTCCATACCAATAGCTACCGACGTTATTTCAGTAATGGGCTGGTTTTTAAATGACAATACTTTTAATGTTAAGCTCATATCAAATTTCGCTGCTTTAAAATAGCTAATATTGCATATAAATTACCAATTGCCAACCATTATAAAAGGGGACCAATAATGCGGGTGTTTTAATTCATCCTTGGTAAGCAAAAACAGTTGTGCCTGCCTTAACGCCTGTGCCTTTGAGAGTGTGGTTAAATTAGCATAAAAAACATCCATAAATTTAGCGGTTGCCACATCATCAACTGACCACAAGGTTCCAATGGCACTCAGTGCATTCGTTTTAATCGCCATACCACTAAAGCCCAGCAATGCTCTATCATCACCGGCGGCAGTCTGACAGGCGCTAAGCGTTAATAAATCGATGGGGTTCTTTTTAATTTTGTCGCTACTCAGTAAAGACTGAAAATCGCCCAGCTTAAGCATGTGGTCATAAGTCATGACAAAACTGTCATCGGCACTTTTACCAAAATATCCGTGTGACGCAATATGAATAATTGAATACTCGCCGCTTCCTACTGACTCCTTAAATCCTCCATAGGTAAATGACTGATTTAACATCGTCGTATTTTCAATATCTTTCTGTAACGATTTAACCTCATCGTTAACCCCTGGCAGGCTTAAGTTTTTAATTAAATCATTACGTGCAGTCTGATCCGTTATAGCCCCGGCTTGAACGGGTTCTGCGGAGTCATCTGCCTTAATTAAGCCACGCTCACCCAGTCCACCCTTAATCGAGCTATGTAATAATTCATCAATCGATGCACCATCCGGCTTGCTGAGAGCGGCAATTAACGCACGCGGCTTTTTGTC
>CAIQND010000774.1 GCA_903873045.1 uncultured Methylococcaceae bacterium
CGGGGGTGGCTTTTTTCTGTTTTTTTGATGACGTTGCTTTCATTAAAATAATGACCTGTAAGATTACCTGATAACTGTATTATACCATTGATTTATAACGATTATTAAATAATATAAGGTGTTAGCTTGCAGGATTTAGGGATAAAGCTATTTTCTACGGACTGTTAAGCGTGGTCATAGATTATGTGATGGACGGCAAACTAAAAACCAGTTTTACCAAAGCAACTATTAATTAAGCTGATAACAACAGGAATCAAACAGATGACAACGGCAAAATTTAAGGCGGGAGTATCGGGCAATCCCAAAGGACGGCCAAAAGATAAAACCCCGGCGACATTACTTAGAAAGTCGATAGTTGAAGCAATGCCGGACATTATATTGAAACTGGTAGAACAGGCCAAAGAAGGCGACACAGCGGCGGCAAAGATATTGCTTGATAGATGTTGCCCTACTTTAAAGCCCCAAGCTATGGCAATCAGTTTGCCGGTAAATGGCACGCTTGCAGAACAAGGCGGCGAGGTTATTAAGGCTACTTTATCTGGGCACATACCACCGGACATAGGGGCGCAATTAATAACAGCATTGGCTAATCAATCCAAAATTATTGAAATTGACGAACTGACGCAACGCATTGAAGCCCTTGAAGGTAAAAAGCAATGAGTATAAAAACCAGATTGGAAAAATTAGAAAGCAAGGTTGATTTAAACCCGTGGGCTAATATGACTCGTGAAGAAAAGGAGGTAAGGCTTAAGCACCTTACGGAAGAAAGCAAAGCGCGTGGATGTCCAAATTGTCAAAATTGTATTAATCCTGAAGTATGCAAAAGGATTGAAGAATTGAGGAGTAAGTATGAATGTTAAACAGCGTTTAATTAAATTGGAATCATCTTTGCCGGACAAAATAGAACCGTTAAGGCTTTCAGTATTCTTTGTAAGTCCGGGAGACTTGCACATTATTGGTTATACCTGCGAAGGTGGCATAGTAATAATGCGTAAGCCTGACGAATCAGAGGACACTTTTAAAAAACGCTGTAGTGATTCTGTAGCATGGCCTGATGATGCTAATTCCAGACAACTATTTGAACCGATTTATTCAGAAGATTAAATTATGACAACTAAAAAGAAAACAGAACAAAAAGTGTCAGTAGTCGATAAGAAAAAAGAAATTGACCGCAACGACAAGATAGCGCGAACCTTTACCCTACCAACAGTTAAGGCATCCATGACGCTTGAAAGGTGGCAATCAGAACTTGATTTTGGCGCGTTACATACTGAGCTAGTGAAACAAGTTGAAGCTGTAAACAATGGAGA
Organism: uncultured Methylococcaceae bacterium; assembly: GCA_903873045.1. GTDB lineage: Bacteria > Pseudomonadota > Gammaproteobacteria > Methylococcales > Methylomonadaceae > Methylobacter_C. Next base: position 1,311 of record CAIQND010000774.1, read on the forward strand.
TATGGAACGCCCCGAAGCTATGTTGTTATGCCAAGCGCACACACTTGATGAATTATTCAATCAGTTGGCACAAAGGGCGTTTGGGCAAACTCACATGGGACATTACGAAAGCTTTTTAAGACTGGCATTTAAGGCGCAGGGGCAATGCCGGGCTACTCTTCAAACTTTATCAGACATTAAAAATCCATCCATTGTGTATGCCAAGCAAGCCAATATCAACAACGGCAATCAGCAAATTAACAACGGCCTTCCACGCACGGAAAATAATAAAATTCAGCATAACGAACTATTGGAGCATACACATGGCGAACGGTTGGACAGCGGAACGAAGGGCGAAACAATCAGCATTGATTCAGACTTGGCGGCCATGGGATAAATCAACAGGAGCGATAACCCCAGAAGGAAAAGCGGTATCTTCAAGAAACGCTCATAAGGGCGGTATAAGGTCGCTATGCAAAGAGATGAATACTTTGCTTCGTGAACACAAGGAGATGATGAAGCGGTTTGATTAATCGGATTAACGAGGCAAACTTTATAACATTCAAGGCCGGATAATACCGGTCTTTTTTTGCCTTATATTCTGGCAGGTGAAGTCAAAGGCACAACGGAAACGCTATCGCTAAAGACCTCGTTGCACATAAGCCAATGCTCCACAATACTGCGATGCACATAGACACGAAGCAATAGCCATTAATTACATGGACGTAATTTATTACTTACATTGACGCAACTACATACAATCAACGACAATCAAGCTGTCTTGTTACTTTAGGACACTATCAACACATAAGCCGCGTAGCGTTAAAGCGGTTTTTTTATGCGAGTTACTTTTAACAAAGATAATAAGGAAATAGAGAAATGAGTGGATTTAAAAAAACGGCAATAGTGGCGGTAGTTGGTTTAACAGTTCTTCAAGGGTGTTCAATTTACCAAGCCGTACATGCACCAGCGCCAGTAGAATATAAACAAGTATCTGTAAACTCTACGCGAACCGAAACCATTTCTCGTCTTGGTTATCCTAAAATGACAGACCAAAAAAATGACCTAAAAATTGATTCATTTGAATTCTTGGACGGCTACAACTCGGCGTCTAAAGCTCGAGTCATTCTCTATCTAGCTGGTGATATAGTCACATTAAGCCTTGCTGAATTAATCTTCTGGCCGATAGAAGCAAATGTATTTGACGGTAAACAGTGTCGCGGTACAGTGACTTATGATGCCAATGATAAGGTGCTGGGTTACGAACTTTTGAGCAAAGACAATAAGCGTTTGTGGTTTTCACCGGTTACTGATTCATCAGGAAAAGTAATAAGCTTCCCTATACCTGGTGCAATTATTGGTAAATCAACCGGCACACTTGAAGAGAGCAGTTCAGATTGAACTTATGCTTAATCTTAATCAATGTAATAAAGCCACCCCGATATTTTTATTTGTTAAATTCTGAACAAAAATATCTTATATCCTTTTTCAATGAGGCATGATGAAAATTTCCAATATTACAGCTCTAGCCATAATGTTGTTACCGTTATCTGTGTACGGAGAAAGCCAATCCAGTGCCAATAACCAAGCGGCAGCATCTTCACAATCAAATCAACCTACAAAAGAAGTAACACTTGCGGAGCTCCAGAAGGAAGCAGAGTCTGGCGATGCAATTTCACAAAGAAACCTCGGACTAATTTACGAGAACGGCGATGGTTTACCTAAAGATAATGTTAAAGCATCTGAGTGGTATCAAAAAGCTGCTGTGAGAGGAGATTCTATTGGACAATATAGGCTTGGTTTAATGTATGTAAGTGGTGTGGGTGTATCAAAGGATAATGTCAAAGCATTTGACTGGCTCCAAAAGGCTGCCAATCAAGGCAATACAGATGCGCAGTTTAACATTGGTTACATGTATTTCACTGGTCTTGGAATACCAAAAGATGTTATTAAAGCAGTGGATTGGGTTCAAAACGCGGCGAAACAGGGAAATGCAGGTTCCCAATATATTCTTGGAGTAATCTACTACTTTAGCGAGGTATTAAAAGATGAGGTTTTAGCGTATGCTTGGCTCAAGCTGGCTGTTTTAGGCAAAAATATCGATGCAGCTGATTTGATCGATGCAGCTGATTTGATTGGTTCACTTGAAAAAAAACTAACTCTTGAGCAACTCAATGAGGGAAAGCGCCTAGCCTCAAACTGGAAGTTAGGGGATACCTTGAAGTCGAAAGAATTGATGCCAGAAGAAGAGACTGTACAGCTTAAGAAGAGAGCAGAATCGGGGGATGCTAATGCTCAGTTTAGTTTTGGCTATTTGTATGAAAGGTCAGGCGATGCTGTCAAGGCGTTTGAGTGGTATCAGAAAGCGGCAACTCAGGGGCATGCAAATTCGCAACACAATCTTGGCGTGATGTATGACAGGGGAAATGGCGTACCCAAGGATGCAGTCAAAGCATTTAAGTGGTATCAAAAAGCGGCGGAACAAGGAGATGCTTTGTCGCAATACATAATTGGTGTGATGTATTCTGATGGTAAAGGTGTTTCCAAGGATATTACCAAGGCTGTAAATTGGCTTCAAAAAGCAGCTAATCAGGGCAATGCACGTGCGCAAGGCTATCTCGGTCTAATATATTGGATAGGTGTTCAAGTGCCTAAGGATATACTTAAAGCTGTAAAATGGACTCAAAAGTCCGCTGAACAAGGGGACGCCGATGCACAATCTATGCTTGGCATGTTCTATTCCTCTGGTGATGGGGTACCTAAGAGTGCATTTAATGCAGTAAATTGGTTCAAAAAAGGTGCTGTACAAGGGGGAGTTATTTCTCAATTCTGGCTAGGAAATATGTATTACGAAGGTGAGGGTGTACCAAAAGACAATATTCTTGCTTATGCATGGATTAATCTTGCTGCGGCTTCAGGATATAAGGGTGCACAAACTTACCGCAATATGCTTGAAGGCAAGCTGACAACCGCAGAGCAAACAGAAGGTCAGCGTTTAGCTTCTAACTGGAAAAAAGGCGATACATTGTTAGCATCAAATAGCAATTACTTCGACAAATACGACGAAGTTCCACCCAATAACAAACCGAGTAAGAAAAGCACTAAGTTTGACGCCAAAGCTTTTCTGAATGAAGAATCCCGTGAACCCCTGAAATCCGTCAAACAAGCTACTGGCACCGCTTTTGCCGTCAGTAACGAAGGTCATGCACTAACTAACCATCACGTTATCAATGGCTGTACCGAAGTTAAAGTCGCTGGTCGCGAGGGTGTTGCCAATGTTATTACGTCAGACAGTGTAAATGACTTGGCGTTGTTGCAACTTCCCGGTAAAAGTGATGACTATGCCAAGTTGAATCCAGATACCGGAAAACTACGACAAGGTGAAGATGTCATCGTATTTGGCTATCCACTTAATTGGGCGCTTTCATCCGGGGGTAACCTGACACCAGGCACAGTTAGTGCGCTAACCGGACTCGGCAATAACACCAATCAGATTCAGATTACTGCACCGATTCAACCGGGTTCTAGCGGTAGTCCGGTAATGGATAAAAAAGGCAATGTTATGGCTGTAGTGTCGATGACGCTGGACGATGGCAAGATGACCAAATTAACCGGACAAGTCGGCCAAAACGTAAATTTTGCAGTCAACGGACAAACCGTTAAATCTTTCCTCGATGCAAACAAGGTGCCTTACAAAACCGGTGGAGGTTTGTTCACGATGGAAAAGAGTAATGCAGACATTGCCGATGAAGCGCGTAAATGGACTGTACTGGTGGAGTGCAGGAAATAAAGAGCCAATAGCATCAATGGATAAATGCCGGGGAACACCGGTTTTTTTGTGGCTGATTGCGCTTTATTGTTTGTTCCGTGAGTTAAATTTATTTGCTTAGTAAAATTTAGTTACTATAATGTGTTCACAACTCATCTTATGGGGCTGTCATTAGGTTGGCTTCACTGTAAGACGAAAAGACCGCCTTCTGGCGGTTTTTTCATTTCTAGGGTAAGGAATGCGTACAATTGTCTATATTGACGGCTACAACTTTTATTTTGGCGTCTTAAAAAATACTGCTTACAAATGGCTTGATGTTGTTGGCTTGGTTAAGCATATCTGCCATGTACAAAATCCCAAAATGACAGTTGTCGCCGTAAAGTTTTTTACTGCCCCAGTAATAACAAGGGTTGCGACAAAAGGTGATAAGGCTTTGCATTCTCAGGACAGCTATCATAGGGCACTGTTGCATAGTCACCCCGGAATCGTAGAAATAATTAACGGTTATTATCTTATGGAAAAAGGTAATCCGCCCCGCTATAAAAAACCAATCGACAAGCAAGACCGGGTTGAAATATGGCGACTTGAAGAAAAGCAAACCGATGTCAATATTGCCTTGCAGCTCTATCGTGATGCTGTTCTTAACCATTGCGACCATGCCGTTTTGGTTTCAAGCGATTCCGACCTTGTGCCTGCATTAGATTTTCTAAAGAAAGATTTTCCTGATTACCCGGTTGGTTTAATTTTGCCGAGAAGGGAATCAAATAAAATCGAGCGACCACCGAACTCAAATTTATCCAGTCTGGCTAATTGGACTCGTTCGTACATTCTTATTGATGAGTTGGAAAAATTTCAGTTAGCGGCCAAAGTACCCACTAAGAAAAAGCCAGTAATTAAACCTGATTACTGGTAAGGGGAGTTTTTTATGCTGCATCGTTTAGAGCTGTAACGACTCGCGATTTTTGGCATAGTTTTATGAGAACTTTGGCATAAAAATAACGCCACAACACCTCAAAAACTAACCCTATTTAACAAAATATGCCGTTAAATATAATGGCATTTAACGGTCTATTAATGCTTTAAATCTCGTCAATAATCACTGCTGTTGAGTACTGCAAATAGCGGGCAATTGCAATAGTTGATTGTTGCGATAATTTTCCGTAAATCTGATAATCCTGCTCAATATTTTTATCAGTTCCGCCTGGGAAAACACTGATATAAAGTGGCGACCCAATGCCATTTCTCATGATTCCCATTAATGCTTCTCTATCGGTTACAGAAGCATTAGAAAAATTAATCGTCAGCGATTTTGACCGCGTTTTAATATCAGTCAGCAAATCCCCTGCATCATTACGCACATGCACGCTTGCATCTTTCCAGCCAATTTGTGCACCATAATCAGCATTTATTGTTGGCTCCCAATACGTACCCGCCACTAATTGTGCCGCCTCAATATATCCAGATGGGTTTGCTAAATCTGCTATGTCGACTATAATTTTTTTGACCAACCCACCGGTAA
>CAIQND010000775.1 GCA_903873045.1 uncultured Methylococcaceae bacterium
AAAGTTTTAAAGCATTCTAAATGCGCTACGACCTGCATATTTAGCCAAACTGCCTAATTCTTCTTCAATTTTCATCAAACGATTGTATTTGGCAACACGGTCAGAACGGCTTAATGAACCGGTTTTAATTTGACCCGTACCTGTTGCTACCGCTAAATCAGCAATGGTAACATCTTCAGTTTCGCCTGAACGATGTGACATAACGGCTGTGTAAGACGCTTTATGAGCCATATCAATCGCTGCAAACGTTTCAGTCAAGGTGCCGATTTGATTAACTTTAATCAGAATTGAATTAGCGATATCTCTGTCAATGCCTTTTTGCAGAATTTTGGGGTTAGTCACAAATAGATCATCACCCACCAACTGAATACGTCCACCCAATTTTTCAGTGATCAGTTTCCAACCATCCCAGTCATTTTCGTCAAAACCGTCTTCAATGCTGATAATGGGGTAACGGTCAACCCAATCAACAAAGAAATCAGCCATTTGTTCTGAGTTGTAAGTTTTGCTTTCAGAGGCCAAATCATAAATACCATCTGAGTAGTATTCAGAAGCAGCGGCATCCAGACCCAAGTAAATATCGACACCCGGCTTGTAACCGGCCAACTCTATCGCTTGTAAAATAACGCTGATCGCTTCTTCGTTTGAGGAAAGATTAGGTGCAAAACCACCTTCATCACCGACGGTAGTCGCCAAGCCTTTGGCTTTTAATACTTTGCTTAAGTTATGAAATACTTCTGCGCCGTAACGAATCGCTTCACGGAAAGTCGGTGCGCCGACAGGCAATATCATAAATTCTTGCAAATCTACGCTGTTGTCAGCGTGTGAACCGCCGTTGATGATGTTCATCATCGGGACGGGTAAAATAAATTCACCGGATTTGTTCAAGTGACGGTACAAAGGTTGTCCGGCTTCTTTTGACGCGGCATGAGCTGCGGCCATAGACACAGCCAACAACGCATTGGCACCCAAACGGGCTTTGGTATCAGTGCCGTCCAGAGCGATCATTGCCTTATCCAGACCTTCCTGATCATTAACGTCCAAACCGATAACCGCATCGCGAATTTCGGTTCTTACGTTATTAACCGCGTTTAATACGCCTTTACCCAGATAACGGGATTTATCGCCGTCACGCAATTCAATGGCTTCACGCTCACCGGTTGAGGCACCGGAAGGCACCATTGCACTGCCGACAACGCCGGATGCCAAAACAACATCAGCCTCCAACGTTGGATTACCGCGTGAATCTAAAATTTCTCTTGCTTTAATGTCAACGATTTTGCTCATATTGTTGTATTGCTCCACAGGTTAAAAATAAACGGCAACGTATTGTTGCATATAGGGTAAAAAATTATATTATTATTTGATATGGGGGATGGAATTTTTGCCAATTGAAAATGGATTGACAAAGTTCTGTTTGATAAAGATCATCTTTATCAATTGCTCCGCGTATATAGCTTGCTATAGTTTCGGTAATTACTTTTTTATTATTGCCTAAAATTCCATGTTGGAAGCCAATAGACAAAATATCAATCATGCTATGTCCATTGCACAACATCCAAGGGTCAATATTTTCTATTTTTTTAAGCCACTGTTGAGATAGTGATAAATTAATATCTATGCGTTTACTAGTTACAACTTCATGAAGTTTTTTTGAATCTAAAAGCCAAGTATCCGGACTGATAACAGTATTGTTTTTATGCAAATCTTTAAGCTCTAAACCAGGCTGTAATTGCTGTTTAAGCCATTCTATTTGAGCAAAAGGTAGCGCTAATTCAATTAGGTAATCTTGTATGCTTTTCTGCGCTTTCTTTTCAAAATGGGCGATTAGCTGATTATCGCCAAATTCTGCAAGAATTTTTTTAAAAACAACCGGGGAGCGTAACAATAAAGTCTCTAAATCATGAGTATCGGTAACACACGTATTATTCTCTCTTGGCAGACACATTAAGCCATCAAAATCATTATCGATGATACCTAAAAAACCATTGATTTTGCTGTTGTTTAAAGTTCGAATGTTTTTAATAACCGCTGTCTTTCCTGTTTGTCTCTTATTATTTTCACTAAACGAACCTAAGAAAACAATACAGCATTTTTTCTCTTCAATCCTGCTATGCCAAAATTTTTCATCACTATCACCTTCGATAAATAAAAAACTACAATTTTTATTTTCAGGTGACGCTCTAAACATGATCAGCGCGGCATCAAGACCTTTTGTGTCGGGGATATACAAAGGCTTCATTCATTAATACCTAAACCAACCATAAGATGCGAGTTTTCACCGACGATGGCGGATGAATGCGTAGCGATTAACACATCAAATTTTGAATGCTCAACGATTTCTTTTAATTCATCAATAAATTTACTTTGCCAGGTAATATGGAGTGATAACTCGGGTTCGTCGATCATCACTAAGGTATTAGGCTCAACTTTAAAAATAAGATCATAAAACATGACTAATTCGTGCTGCTCACCTGAAGAAAGTAAAGCAGGATCAATCTCTCCGCCTTTGCCGATTATCACTAAACCTTTTTTATCATCAATCCGTAGTTCTTTTCCTTGAAACTTGCTATTGATTATTTTTAACAGTAATTTTATTTTTTCACTTAAAGACTCTAAAACAGCGAGTTTTTCTTCGCTATCTTTAACATAAAGGTTCATCACTGCTGCGTGCTGAGTTTCTAAACTATCAATGGAACTGGCATCTAAGGAGGCTGAATCTGTTGTTGGTAATAGTCCTATTGTTCTTAGTTCGTCCCGTTTATTTTGTAAATCGACGATATGTTCCTTTAACTGCTCATAGGTATAGTTTTCTGATGGCTTTAATAATCTGAAAGGAAACGTTTGTTCTAATTCTTGGGCTTTTTTAGCGTAATCTGCCATCGTACTTTCAATGTGCTGCTGTAATTCAGAAGCATAAATTTTGACGGTATGCGTGATTATCTCTTTACGTTTATGTAATTCATCTCGTTTTACTATACATAACAGCCGAGATGCCTCAATAAATTGTACAGATATATGCCCTAGCTTTGCAATAAGCTCGGAATTTTTAACAGTTCCATTCCTTGGAAATCTATTTTCATATCGTTCTATTACTTCTTCCAAAGATAATGGCTCTTCCATTCTATGATCATAAAAAATATCATCTTCAATCTTACTTATCCAAGGAAATCGATTAATAAAATCTCGGATGTCGAAATTTGTATATTTAATTTTTTTATTGTTAATATAAATATATATGATATTGCCGCTATTGTTGTGTTGTCTTTTAATTGCTATTTGATCGCCGTTTGATAACTCAATCACAAAAGAAATAAACGGTATTTCGTTAAAACTATAAATACGGAAATTAAATAAGCTGTTAATCATCCGCAATAAAATCGTTTTACCAACACCATTAATGCCATGCAAAATAGTAATGCGCTCCTCTTGGTTAAAATCAATATGATGGTCAAATTGATTAAACAATCCTTTGACAGTCAATGATTTTATACGCGGTGGATTACTCATTTTTTATCTCAAATTGATAAATTAATTTTTAAACGGTTTTTAAAGAATCGACTTTACATAGCTATAACCATCTATCAGGGTAACGGCATGATTTTTGTTATGGGATTTACTCACCCCTAATTATAGTGTTGTTTCTATCAGACTTTTAGCTTTTACGGCCTGATCGATAGTTAATAAAACTTCTAATAATTCTTGCATTCTGTACATCGGCCAAGCATTTGGGCCATCACTTTTAGCTTCGGCTGGATTAGGATGGGTTTCCATAAATAGTCCGGCAACGCCGACAGCGATGGCGGCTCTGGCCAACACCGGCACAAATTCACGCTGTCCGCCAGAGCAAGTGCCTTGGCCACCGGGTAATTGTACGGAATGCGTCGCATCAAAAACCACAGGGCAATGGGTGTCCCGCATCACGGCTAACGAGCGCATGTCGGAAACCAGGTTGTTATAACCAAAAGACACGCCGCGCTCACAGACCATAATCTGCTGATTGCCGGTGGCTTTGGCTTTATTGGCAACGTGCACCATATCCCAAGGCGCAAGAAACTGGCCTTTTTTGATATTGACCGGTATGCCTTGTGAGGCGACCTGCTGAATAAAATTGGTTTGGCGACATAAAAAAGCCGGTGTTTGCATGACATCAACCACGCTGGCAACTTCCGCTAACGGCGTGTCTTCATGGACATCCGTTAACACCGGAACACCGATTTGTTGCTTAACTTTTTCCAGTATTTCCAGGCCTTTCTCTATCCCCAAACCTCTAAAGCTTTCGTGTGACGAGCGATTGGCTTTATCAAACGATGATTTGTAAATAAAAGGGATGTTTAATGCGCTTGTTAATTCTTTAAGATAACCCGCTGTATCCAGTGCCAATTGCTCACTTTCAATCACGCAAGGGCCGGCGATTAAAAAAAACGGCTGATCTAATCCAACTTCAAAACCACATAATTTCATTACGTTGTCACCTTTTTATTTTGTACTGCTGCAACGACAAATCCGGAAAACAAGGGATGTCCTTTTCTGGGCGTTGAGGTAAATTCAGGATGGAACTGACACGCTAAAAACCATGGATGATCCGGTAATTCAATGACTTC
>CAIQND010000776.1 GCA_903873045.1 uncultured Methylococcaceae bacterium
CGTAGGATGGGTAGAGCAACGCGAAACCCATCGTATTTGTGAATGATGGGTTTCGGCTATCGCCTCTACCCATCCTACCTATTTTCGTGCCTTTTGTGGATGGTATTCTACCCCTTCAACACCTTCAAAACCGCCTGCATGGTTGTATTGGCATCGCCAAACAACATGCGGGTGTTTTCCAGCACAAACAAGGGATTGCCCACACCGGCATAACCCGATGCCATGCTGCGTTTAAGCACGATGGTGGTTTCGCCCTTCCAGCATTCGATTACGGGCATACCGGCAATCGGACTGTTGGGATCATTAAGTGCGGATGGGTTCACAATATCATTGGCACCGATAACGATGGACACGTCTACATTGGCAAAATCATCATTGATTTCATCCATCTCAAAAACGATGTCGTAAGGCACTTTGGCTTCCGCCAACAAGACATTCATGTGGCCGGGCATACGGCCTGCAACCGGATGGATGCCAAAGCGCACTTTTTTGCCTTTATCCCGCAACAGCTTGGTGATTTCATAAACGGTATGTTGAGCTTGAGCAACTGCCATGCCGTAGCCCGGGATAATCATGATGTTTTTTGCAGCTTGTAGCAGTTTCGCAGTTTCTTCGGCATCAATAGGCTGTACGTCGCCTTCAATGGCGGCGGCTACTCCACCTGAAGCCGAACCAAAGCCACCGGCAATCACGCTGATAAAATTGCGGTTCATGGCGCGACACATGATGTAACTCAAGATGGCACCGCTGCTGCCGACCAAAGCGCCGGTAACAATCAGCAAATCGTTGCTTAGCATAAAGCCCGTTGCCGCTGCGGCCCAGCCTGAATAACTGTTGAGCATGGAGATAACTACCGGCATATCTGCACCACCAATCGCCATGACCATGTGGACACCAAAAATCAAGGCAATAGCGGTCATAATGGCCAACGGAATTAGCGCATTACCACCGAGTTCAGTTTGTTGTAAAAATACCGAGCCCAGAACGAATGTGGCAATTAACAGGCATAAGTTAAACCAGTGGCGGCCAGGCAATAACAGCGGTTTGCCGCTGATTTTTTCGCTGAGCTTGCCAAACGCAATCACTGAGCCCGAAAAAGTAACGGCACCAATGAGAATGCCAATATAAATTTCAAGTTCGTGGATGGTTTTTTCCACTCCGGTGATGCTAATGGTGCTATCCATAAAATTGGCATAACCGACCAACACCGCCGCCATGCCGACCAAGCTGTGCATGATGGCAACCAGTTCCGGCATTTGCGTCATTTCAACTTTTAACGCCGCTCTGGCACCGATACTTCCGCCGATTAATAAAGCCACGATTAAAATGCCGTAAACGGTGAATGATCCGCTTAATGCCGTACCGAAAACGGTAATTTCCAACGCTGATTTGCCGGAAACCGATCCCCCTAATATGGTAGCGACAATGGCAATCGCCATACCTAACATGCCGAAATAATTGCCTTTTCGTGAAGATTCCTGATTGCTTAAACCGCTCAGGCTAAGAATGAACAGAATGGCGGCAACGATGTAAGACATCGTAACTAAACTATGGGACATGGTGATCTCCTGTTATTTTCTGAACATTTCCAACATACGGCGGGTAACTAAAAAGCCACCGACAATATTGATAGAGGCTAAAAGTATGGCCACGCCCGCAAGGATCGTGACGGTGGAGTTGGTGGTGGAGATCTGCACTAATGCGCCAATAACGATAATGCTGCTAATGGCATTGGTGACGCTCATTAACGGAGTGTGCAAAGAATGTGAGACATTCCAGATCACTTGATAGCCCACAAAACAGGCAAGCACAAAGACGGTAAAATGCGCCATGAATGATTCAGGCGCGACAGCGCCCAGGCTAAATAAAATGAGCCCGGCAATCATTGCCGGCAGTAGTTGTTTAACTGCTGGGGGGATAAACGATTTTTTTTGTTGCTCCACTACTGACTGATAAGCCGGTGCTTCGGTTTGCGGAGCGGCTGCGGCAGAGAGCTTCGGTGCGGGTGGCGGCCAGGTGATATTGCCTTCTTTTATCACGGTAGTGCCGCGTATCACCTCATCGTCCATATTAACATTGATGACACCGTTTTTTTCAGGAGTCAATTCAGTTAATAAATGCCGCAGGTTGGTTGCATAGAGCTGGCTGGACTGGTTCGCCAAGCGGCTGGGTAAATTGGTATAACCAATCAAGGTGACATCATGCTTGACGACTACTTGATCTTTTTCAGTCAGTTCGCAATTACCGCCTTGTTCGGCGGCCAAATCCACAATCACGCTGCCAGGTTTCATCGACTCAACCATCGCGGCGGTGATTAGTTTTGGCGCGGGCCGTCCGGGAATGAGCGCGGTGGTGACGATAATGTCCACTTCCTTTGCCTGCTCCGCAAATAATGCCATCTCGGCGTCAATGAATTCTTTGGACATGGTTTTGGCATAGCCACCCGTTCCACCGCCTTCTTCCTTAAAATCCAGCATTAAAAATTCAGCATCCATACTTTCAATTTGTTCTTTTACTTCCGGTCGGGTATCAAATGACCTGACAATGGCACCCATGCCTTTTGCCGTGCCAATAGCCGCAAGACCGGCAACGCCCGCACCAATGACCAGCACTTTAGCGGGCGGTATTTTACCTGCGGCAGTAATTTGGCCGGTGAAAAAGCGCCCAAAATATTGTGCGGCTTCAACGATGGCGCGGTAACCGGCAATATTAGCCATGGAGCTTAACGCATCCAGCTTTTGCGCTCGGGACATGCGGGGCACGCTGTCCATCGCCAACACGGTAACGTGTCTAGCCGCCAGTTTTTGCATTAATGCTTCATTTTGTGCAGGCCAGATAAAGCTGATTAAACACGCGCCTGAAGATAATAAATCGGTTTCTTCCAGTGCCAGTTTAAGATTATGCTCGGGAGCACGCACTTTCATGATGATATCAGATTGCTTCCAAAGCGTTTTGGTATCCGTTACGATTTCAACGCCGGCCTCCTTGTAGGCCTCATCAGAAATATTGGCACCGAGGCCCGCACCGCTTTCAACGCTAACGGTAAATCCCAGCTTCATAATTTGTACGGCAGCCTCTGGTGTAGTGGCAACACGCATTTCACCTTGGTGAATTTCTTTAGGTATACCAATCTTCATACAGTCTCCTGTGGGTGTGATTTAGGGCATAATAAGCAAGAAGGTTTTGGTGTTAACTAAAACCCAAGTGGTTGAGCATAGGTGATTAAGCCTTGGAATTCAATAAAAAAAACAGCCCTTTTGTTACGGTATCTTTTGGGCGGCTAATTTTTTAAGGTGAGGTTAAATTTTGCTATCATTAGAAGCAGTTAAAAACAATGCGTTGTTTGAGGTAAAGAGGCGTCATGGCGTTGCAATACCGGGTCTGGGAAGCTGATGTTTTTATCAAAAGACTTTATAGAAACCGCCGAAGGGCTTATTTTTGCCGTAGTCGATCAAGTTATTGAAAACGGTAAGGTGTTGTGTTTTTTACGCTATGTAAAAAATAACGGGTGTTGGAAAAAGGTAAGCACCGAGCCTGCCAATACTCTTTTGCAGCAGTATCATCCACGCTATTTACATTATTCACCGATTTTGGATGCGCATTTACACGCGGTAGCCCTAGAACGGATTATTAAACATCATCAACCCAAGCAACGCTTGCAACAGATTATGCGGATAACTCAGCAAGATGCTATTGAGCGCGACCTGTTTCAACTGTGTGGTTTATTGCAGCAACATGGTCTGGATTTAACGCAAATCGGCATTACCGGTTCCGTATTGGTTGGAGTGCAAAACGCGGGTTCTGATATTGATTTGATCTGTTATGGCAGGGCGGTTTTTCATCAATGCAGGGCCATTACCCGTCAATTGATACAGCAAGACCAGTTGCAAGTATTGAGTGACCATGACTGGCAGCAATCTTACCAACGTCGTTCTTGTGAATTAAGTTTTGAAGATTATGTCTGGCATGAGCAGCGAAAAATGAACAAAGCGGTGATTAACGGGCGAAAATTTGATTTAAATTTCATTGATGATTCGGTCTCTGCCGAGGTGATGAGTTATCAAAAGTGTGGCGCGATTAGGACGCAATGCAGGGTAATTGATGATACCCATGCCTTTGATTATCCGTCTGAATTTAAAATAGCACATGACGAGTTTGATGCCATTGTCAGCTTTACCGCAACGTATACGGGGCAGGCTGTTAAAGGCGAAATCGTGGAAGTGTCAGGGGTCGCGGAA
>CAIQND010000777.1 GCA_903873045.1 uncultured Methylococcaceae bacterium
AAAGCGTTGATTATTGTTGATTATTAAAGTTCGCAAAGAGCGCTATGAAGCGAACCAGTCATCAATGTATTACATTAACGACTGACTCAAATCCACATCCTACTCTCATTCATGTTTTCAGTCAGTCGCGTAAGGTATCCTGCACATGCCCTTTATTCAACAGAATTTACTTTTGCCAAGTCTGCCCTTGGGTTTCCACTGCTAAGCAACTTAGTTGATAGCGGGCACTTGCAGATGACTCATCTTGCTTGCCGATCCATAGATTGTCAGTCATGCGTTTTAACATCGCCGCGCTGAATGCGTGAGTAATCTTCCAGCTGTCTTGTGGCTGCATTAAAGGCATCACGAATGGCGACATAAATATCTTCATGGGCCTGTTTGTCATAATGTTCTTTGCTAATAACCAATTCCTTATTAGGTGTGGTTATATCAATACGAATGTGATACTGATTACCTTGGTGATGGTGTTGATGTTCGGCTTCAACTGCAACCCTGCAACTCATAATATGCGAGCAGAATCTATCCAGCTTGCCGGCTTTTTCGCGAATTTTAGCCTCAACCGCATCAGAATGAGGTATTCCGCGAAAAGTAATTTGTAATGGTAATTGCATAATATTCACCTTTTTAAAAATTCAGCTTGTATAAGTCCTTTTGACATAACACAAGGCTTTGAAAAATGGGCTGCCCACTTTATACGGCACAAGCAAAAAGGTTTAACCGTCAATACAGTTAACTTAATGATAAAGCATTATAAGAGACCGTTCGCTCAGCGAACGGGTTAACCTTAAATTGTCCCACCTTAAGTAGGTAGCCGAAAAATGTTTAATGACTTGGTAAAAACGTCGGTAGATGTTTACGAATGTCATCAACGCTATGGGTCGTGATATTTTTATCCAGTTCAAAACAGACGAGTTTTTTTATCGGTTCCGATAGCTGGTTACGTAATAAGCCAAGAAAAGAGGGCTCTGCAATAATCAGTAATTGTTCAAATTTATTGGCGTTATGTGCGTCTTCCAAATAACGAGCCAGGCGATGTGCAAAGTTGTCGGCTTCATGTTTTTTGGGGTCGGTGGGTTGCTCAAAAGCATGTCCCACATTACCTTCTCCTTTAATCTTTCCGGGCAAGTCAGAAGTGATTTGCCGATCATGTAAACGAGCTTCAGTATGAGCCAACGCTTCGATCTCTTCTAACGGAGATGCAGGTGTTTCAACAGTAAAGATGCGTGCGCGACTGTTATCAGCGACGATTATCAGGGTTGATTTCATAATATTTTTCCTCTAGGGGTGATGGCTTTAAATAATACGTTTTTTGGAAAATTCAGTGGTAACCCGCTTTTTTTCGGAGCAATAAGGCTTGTTTTTTTCAGGCATGGTCACCTATTTTTATTTGCTTACGCAGGCTTTCAAGCTCTTCCATCAAATCCAGTGCCAGCGCAATGCCAGCCAGATTAATCTCCAGATCACGTTGTAATCTGAGGGCAGAACGGGCGCGTATCAGGCTTGCCCCTGAAAAGCGCCATAAGCGACTATTTTCGCCTTGGGGTTCAATAATGCTTTCCTCAACAATGCTGATTATCCAGTCTGCATGGACATCGCAAGCATGGCACAGTTGCTCCAGTGTCAAGCTGTCTTCTTCAATGACCGTTCCGGTATGGACTAACGATAAATCATTTGAGCTCATTGATGTTAGACTCCCAGTGCCTGTCGTGGATTAAAATCAAGTTGTTCATGCAGGGCTTGGTAAGCCGCTTTGGCTTGCGTGGTACTGGCCGGTGGCAGGGCAATTTGCAATACTACGTAAAAATCGCCCGGTATTTTGGCGGGTAACCCGCGACCGGCCAAGCGCAGTTTGCTACCCTGTCTGGAGTTGGGTGGTATTTTGAGATCAACAGTGCCTTCCGGGGTCGGTACTTTTATTTTAGCACCTAAGGCGGCCTCCCAAGGTGTAACGGGAAGATCCAGATAAACATCCGCTTCTGAAATTCGATAAAGCGGGTGGTTGTTAAGCGCTATTTCAAGAAACAAGTCGCCCGCTTGGCCGCTACCTGAGCCGGGGCTACCTTGACCGGCCAGTCTGATATGTTGTCCCGCCTTGATACCTTTCGGAATTTTGATATTCAGGCTTCTGTGCTTAACCTGTACATGGCCTTGTGCATCCATTTCCGGGGTGCTTAGGGATATATTACGCGTTGCTCCGTGAAAACTGTCCTCCAGGTCAATGTAGATTTTTGCATGACTGTCCTGGCCACGCGCATGGATGCCATATTGTCCCCTGTCGCCCGGATGAAATCCTGCCCGGCCAAATAATTGTTCAAAAAAATCACTGTAAATACCAGCCTCATCACCAGTAAAACCAGTACCTCTAAATTCAAAACCTTCATTCCAGTTTGGTGGCGGCCTAAAATCCTGCCCGGCTTTCCAATTGGCTCCTAATTGATCATAAGCCGCTCTTTTTTCAGGATCTTTGAGGACTTCATAGGCTTCACCCAGCTCCTTAAATTTTGCCTCGGCATCCTTTTCCTTACTGACATCGGGATGATACTTACGTGCCAATTTGCGATAAGCGCGTTTTATTTCATCCTGACTGGTATCCCTGGATAGCCCCATGATTTTATAGTAATCTTTATATTGCATGTCGTTGTGTTTAGCCGATTACAATGGATTATTTTCGAACTCAAGTATTAAAAACCTGAAGATTGAACACCAGTATGACTGGTCATCAAATTGTTTATTGATAGGGCAGGTGCTTCCAGTCGAATGATAAAGCTTCTATTATCAATCGCCTTCGCGGCTAATACTTCGGCTACCCGCGTTAGTCAGGACAAAAATACCGAAGTTAGACCTTGCAGGTTTATAAAGCCGGTAAGGTCTGTCTCGTCTTAAGTTGATGGCTTAATTATTATTTAACAGCTGAATCACTGGGTTTTCTTTATTTAAAAATCTGCCTGGATATAATGAAAATTCGGGATTATTCTTCTAATGTTACATTGATACGCTTTGGTTTAACGGCTTCCCGTTTGGGAATAATAATCTCAAGCACGCCGTGTTTGCATTTTGCATTAATGGCTTCGCCATCTGCCGAATCGGGCAGACTGAAGCGTCGATAGAAAGAACCGGACGTGCGCTCAACCCGTTTATAACCTTCTTTTTCAGTTTTGGTCTCAGACTCTTTTTGCCCTTTCACCGTCAACACTCCGGCTTCCATACTGACTTCAATAGCGTCCGGTTTAACACCCGGGATATCGGCATAAATAACAAACTTATCGACTTCTTCTTTTATATCAACCGCAGGTACCCATTCGGCAGTTGCAATTGATCCTTCTGTGGTTTTTTCATCTTGGGAGCTGAGTAATTCTCTTTGTAATTGATTTAACAAGCTCCAAGGTTCGTAACGTGTAATGGCCATTTTATGTCTCCTTAAGTAATGTTTATAGTGAGTTATAGGCTTAAAAACAAGTTGGTTTCTTCAAAAACGGTTTAAAATTAGGCGGTTGGTTTTGCTGTGTTCTTTTTTAAAGCTTTTTGGCACAGGTAAATGCTTAGCTCAAGTTCATG
>CAIQND010000778.1 GCA_903873045.1 uncultured Methylococcaceae bacterium
GGCAATATACAGGTATCGTCACCGTAGAGACGCGATTTATCGTGTCTCTATTTATCGTGTCCCTACCGAAAACCCACGGGTTATCCATTTAGACGCGATAAATCACGTCTCTACGGAGATTAATTTATGGTTGATAGGTATAAGGTGATTTCTGCGAAAGAACTTACCCATTAGACGAATCCAATCGCTTGCTTGATTGGGAAAATCCTACTTTTAATAGGTAAAATATTCTCCGGAAATCACCTTAGCTAAAAAACTTGGCGGCATTAATCAGAGTTTTGTAAATCCCCCATGACAAAGGCAAAATAACCATTGCCCACACTAACCAGACTCTTGCCGGATGCGTGGGTTTTCCGACATCCCCGCCCTGCCCTTTTTCAGCGAAAGAATGTACTTCATCCTCAGCAATTACTTCACGGGCATGACGCTTTTCTGTCGCCAATTCTTCGGCGGTCATAAACCACTTATCGGCTATAGGGCGAATCAAAAAATTGCACAGCAAACCAATCATCAATAGTCCCGCCAGAATCATCATGGTTTGGTTGTAAACCTGCTCGCGAGGCAAGCCCAAACTTAATTGATAATCACGCATATAGTTAACGATTACCGGCCCTAAAATACCGGCCGTTGCCCAGGCAGTCAGTAATCGACCATGAATAGCGCCTACCATTTGGGTTCCAAACAAATCCGCGAGATAAGCGGGAGCGGTTGAAAAGCCTCCGCCATACATGCTTAAAATCACACAAAAGGCGGCGACAAAAAGCAGCTTGTTACCGGCCTCAGCACTACCGGGAATGCTAATGTACAGCAAACTACCCAGCACGAAAAAAATGATAAAAGTCGTTTTACGACCGAACAAGTCCGATAAACTCGCCCAAAAAAACCGTCCACCGATATTAAACAAACTTAACAGTGCAGTAAAACCGGCAGCAATCGCGGCAATAGCAGCCAGTTGAGGTTTATCCAGTTCACCGTAATTTTTGGCAACACCAATCAACTGTCCACCAAAAACCTCTTGCAACATGGGCGAGGACATACCAATGATGCCGATACCGGCACTCACGTTCATGCACAACGCACCCCACAGCAACCAAAACTGCTTAATCTTGAAAACGTTTTTCACATGCACATGATGCGGCGTAATCATGCCATGACTATTTTTAGCGACGGGCGGTGTCCAGCCCAGAGGTTTCCAGCCGGTTACAGGAATGCGATAGCTCAAGGCACCTGACATCATAAAGATAAAGTAAATACCCGCCATTGCGATAAAAGTCTGCATAACACCGACATCGGTGGGCGTTGCAAAATACTTCATCAATGCCGTCGCCAACGGTGAACCGATCATGGCGCCACCGCCAAAGCCCATAATAGCCATACCAGTCGCCATACCCCGGCGATCCGGAAACCATTTAATCAGCGTCGATACCGGAGAAATATAACCCAATCCCAAACCAATACCACCAATCACGCCAGAACCCAGCAGCATTATCCAGAACTGATGCACATAAATGCCCAGCGCCGAGAGCAACATACCGCCACACCAACACAAGGCACTGATTACCGCCGCTTTACGGGGCCCAACATGTTCCAGCCAACCGCCCCACAGCGCTGCGGATGAACCCAGAAATACAAAAAACAAGGTGTACATCCAACCCAGCGTAGAAATTTTCCAATCACAACTGGTAACAAACAGTTCCTGAAAAAAACCGACCTCATGATCACAAAAAACACTCTCCTTAATGCCCACCGCTTTGGAGAGCGGCAACCAAAAAACCGAGAAACCATAAGCCATACCAATACATAAATGAATTGACAAGGCAGCTGGCGGCACTAGCCAGCGATTAAAACCTGGCTTGGCAATAGTGCATTCCTTATCTAAAAAGCTTGGTGAGATTTGGGTCATAATAACGGTTTGTTTTTGAGTGGTTTAAAAAACCAATTATACGTGAACTGGTAACTATTACAGTTTTTTAATTGCACAAATAATTTCCTGGTGAGCAAAATACTTCAGTTAATCAGTAATCGATACAAAATAGCTTGAGACATATATTTCCTCACCCGTTTTTATAATTATTAAGTTTTCTTACAAAGACTTTGAAACTCTTGTAAAATTCATCTGTCTGTTTTGTGGGTTTATAACATAAGGTGATCCGTTTAAGGTTAAGCCTTTTTGAATCCCGACTTACACAAAGCTTGTTATGCTAATCATTTACCAAGGAATCTGACTAAAATGAGATTAAATACTGCTATTTCACGTCCGGAAGCCGGTATTCTGGCGACTAATAAGGTACTGAAAAATACTTACCTGTTGTTATCAATGACATTAATTTTCAGTGCCATGACCGCAGGTGCGGCAATGTACTTGAATCTTGCGCCTTTTGGCATGATTGTCACACTGGTGGGTTTTTACGGTTTGTTCTTCTTAACAGCAAAGTACAGCGACAGTGCGTTAGGTCTGCTTTTTGTGTTCGCGTTAACCGGTTTTATGGGTTTAACACTAGGCCCCATTTTATCGATGTATGTTAATGCTTTCAGTAATGGTCATGAACTTATCATGATGGCCTTAGGCGGTACTGGCGTTATCTTTATGGGGCTTTCCGGTTATGCGTTAACCACGCGCAAAGACTTTAGTTACATGGGCGGCTTTTTAATGGTTGGCGTTCTGGTAGCGTTTCTGGCAGGTATCGGCGCAATCGTTTTCGCTATTCCTGCGTTATCACTGGCGGTATCAGCGATGTTTATCCTGTTGATGTCCGGCATGATCCTGTTTCAAACCAGTCAAATAGTCAACGGTGGCGAGACCAACTATATTCTGGCGACCATTTCGTTATATGTGTCTATTTACAACTTGTTCCTGAGCTTGCTGCAACTGCTGGGCGCGTTTAACGGCAGAAATTAAACGTATTCAAGCAATAAAAAAGCTAGACTAAAGGGTGTCTTTTAAGACACCCTTTTTTTAGCAAAAAACTACTTTGTCATTAAGGAATACGCACGAAATAACTTAGACATCTTGCTCCCTCTCCCTTAGGGAGAGGGTTGGGGTGAGGGGATTTAAATGGTCAAGTTATTTCATGCACGTTCCTAAGGCAATAATTCCCAAGTGCCATAAGTCGTTTCCTTTTTAAAATTTTGCCAAATAAAGCCCGGACGAACAATAGGTTTGGTAGGAATCATAAAGGTTACCAAATCAGTCGCTCCGCATAAAGTGCGTCCCAACATGTGTAAAAATCCCGTCATAACGCCAGCGGTTGCCGCGTAAGCAGGGCCGTCAGTGCGATTGGCTATCATGATGTTTTTAGGTATTTCACCCAAACCGGTCACCACGTTAGTGATGCCATTTCCCAGCTTTACACCCATTTTGGCAGGATAACTTGATGCGCTTGCTACATAAGGCGTAAAAAAGAAAAGCGTCGCTAATATCATTACTATCTTTAAAGTCTGTTTCATTGGTATCTCCATAAACATAAAATAATTAAAAAAGGGCGTATTTTCTTCAAAAATACTAACATACTGCAATTACAATGTACAAAATGCATTTTGAAGTTGATTCTTTTATTTTAATCTTATCTACCGTTAGTAAACCGTCCAAACCGTAACAGCATTCCCGGTAACAACAATAAATTCAACAACGTAGAAGAAGCCAGGCCACCAATGATAATTGCCGCCATTGGGCCCATTATTTCACGCCCCGGATTATCGCTGTTAAAAGCGATGGGAAACATCGCCAACGCGGTTACCAGTGCCGTCATTAAAATGGAGGGCAAACGTTCTTGAGCGCCTTGTATGGCGGTTTCCACGCTCCAGCTTTTGCCCTCCACTTCAACTAAATGCCGATAGTGCGATAACAGCATAATACTGTTACGCACGGTAATACCAAATAAAGTCACAAAACCGACAATAGAACCGACCGACAAAGTGGCTTCAGTGATGACTACCGCAGCCACGCCACCAATTAACGCAAAAGGCAAATTGGCAAGCGCCAGAACCGCGTTACGGACACTGCCAATGGCGATATAAATAAACATGACCACCCCTGCTCCCGCCAATAACGAATGCAAAATCAATTCATTGCGAGCCTCGGCTTGTTCAACAGCTGCGCCGGTAAACTCTGGATAACTGGCAGCAGACACCGGAATTTCTTTGAGTACGCGTCTTTTAAGTTCAGCCATAAACGCATCCATGTCTCTGTCAATGACATTGCAGGTAACGGCTTGTCGTCGTTGTGACCCCTGATGCAGAATGTTATAGCGACTGGCCGTATGCCTGATTTCCGCGACTTGTTCCAGCCTGATTAACGTGCCATCTTGGGTTCTGACGGGCAGATGGGCAATCGATTCCGGTTCTTGCCTGAGTTCTGGTGCCAAGGCCACCGCAATATTGACGATTTTGTTACCCTGAACCTGCTTGCCTACTATTCGGGTTTCGTAAGCCGTTTGCAAGGTATTAACAATCTCGGCGGGCAGGATGCCCCAAAAATTAAGTTGCTCCAAATTTAAGTCCACTTGCAATAACGGCGTGGCAGGCGGTGACCGTAATTGCACATCCGTCGCACCAGGAATATCGCGCATAATTTGGGCAAGTGTTTGGGCTTGGGTATCAAGTACATTTAAGTCATTACCGTAAAGATTAACTACCACGGGTGCCGTGTAGCCGGAAATGGTTTCATCAATCCGTTCCGTTAAAAAGGTATTGGCTTCAAAACCAATACCGGGAAAATGGGTCAGAATTTCACGTAACTTGTTCAGTATTTTTTGTTGCCCGTCACCAGGCAATGGCTCAAGACGAACCTCATATTCACTGTAATGACTGCCGTAAGTGTCAGCGCCCCGTTCTGCACGTCCTGCCCATTGTGATACGGATTGCACACCCGGAATGGTCATAAATTGTTCGGTCAGTTTACTGCCGATTCTTACCGATTCTTGTAGGGATGTACCGGGAATACTGGTGGTGTGAACAATATAATGCCCTTCACGCAGTTCGGGCAAAAATTTGCTGCTGAGATTAAAAAAGGCCAACAAGCCTACCAAACAGACAATAACACTCACTATTATTAGCCCGTTAAAATGCCTGAAGATAAAACCCAACACGCTTTTATAAAGCGGTTTGATGCGTTTGATGAGCGGTGGATCTTGGCTATCACTACACTTACTACCCAGCAAGGCAAAACACAGCGCCGGGGTTAACGTCAACGCAACCAGTAAAGACACTAAAATTGCCAGAATATACGAATAACCCAGCGGTGCAAACAAGCGTCCGGCCACACCGTTTAAGGTTAACAACGGCACAAAAACCAAGGCGACAATAAAACTGGCATAAACCACCGAGCTTCGTACTTCCAGCGAAGCGGTGTAAACAACGGTTGCAACGGGTAACGGTTGCTCTTGCATGCGGTTTTCACGCAAGCGCCGGAATATATTTTCAGTATCAATAATGGCATCATCAACCACCTCACCCAAGGCAATAGCCAAGCCGCCCAGCACCATAATATTTAGATTAACCCCCGTTTCCAGCAAAACAATGACCGCACCAATTAACGAAACGGGAATAGCCAATGCCGAAATAAACGCCGTGCGCACGTTAAAC
The DNA here is from genome assembly GCA_903873045.1 of uncultured Methylococcaceae bacterium. Classification (GTDB taxonomy): domain Bacteria; phylum Pseudomonadota; class Gammaproteobacteria; order Methylococcales; family Methylomonadaceae; genus Methylobacter_C. The sequence goes on from CAIQND010000778.1 coordinate 5,584, forward strand.
AAAAACAGGTACAAAATAATCAGCACAAACAAACCGCCAATCAACAAATGCCCGGATAAATTGGCAATCGACCGTTCTATATAGTCAGCAGGACGAAATAAATGCTCATAAAAAGTAATGTCCTCATTTTTAAAAACCGGCTCAAATTCTTTCAAAACCTGCTCAACCTGCTTCGACACCGTTAAGGTATTGGCACCGTATTGCCCTATCACCATCATAACAATACCCGGTTTGCCGCCAATTTGTGCCGCACCGATCGGCGGTTCTGGGGCATAACGGATGGTCGTCACTTCACCCAAGGTAATGTTGCGCCCCTGATCACGCTTAACAATAATGTTTGCAAATTGTTCAGGTGTAATCGGCTGCCCCGTCACTTGCAAAGTAATACGCTGATTAAGATTTTCTATAAAACCGCCGCCCTGAATAGTTCCCGCTTGCGAGGCCGCTTGAATAATATCCTCCAGCGCCAGATTAAATCGATGCAACTGCACCGGATTAACCTGAATTTGCAGTTGCGTAATCTCGCCGCCAAACACATTAACATCGGCAACGCCCGGAACCGCCAACAAACGCGGCATGAGTGTCCAGTCAACCAAACTGCGCAACGCCATTAAATCTTTGGACTCAGAGCGTAAACCCACGGTTAACACGGTCGCAGAAGATGACGACAACGGTATCGCCACCGGCACAATACCCAATGGCAGATGTGCCGGTAAACCCGCCAAACGCTCGCTAATCAATTGACGGTTACGGTAAACATCACTTTTTTCTACAAACGTCGCCGTAACGATTGATAATCCCTGAATGGATTCAGAACGCACCGACTCCAACCCCACCAAGCCACTGATCGACATTTCGATTTGACGGGTGACCAAAACCTCAACCTGCTCGGCAGACAGTCCGGGCGATTCACTTTGAATAATCACCCGCTTGGGCGCAAATTCAGGAAAAATATCCAGACCCGCCGTAGTAAAACGATAACTGCCATAAAGCAAAATCAAAACAGCAAGGGCAATAACAATGCCGTAAAAACGGATAGAAAAACGGACAAGATGGCTTAGCATTACTGGGTTTGAATTGGGGGATTGATGTAAAAGGGGGGGATGGTAGCAGATAATTACAAATACACTGAATTTCAAGCTCCAGCTTCAGTGCAACAATAGTCAGTCATTTAAATTTTCATTAACTATTCTGCCTCCAGCCATTGCTAATATCTGGTTATCAACTTAAGGCGGGACACTGAGCAGAAGAATGATTCGCCAAGTATCAAAAAGTCCGTCATTCCGGCAGGGATTGCCGGAATCCAGTTGCCATGGATGGCAATTACAAAGCATACAATTGATTGATTTAGAGACACAGAGATTTGTCAGGTTACGCTGTCGCTAACCTACGCGACTAACGTTGCAAGTTACGACGCGCAGTAAGGGTAGAAAATTTTCTACCCCTACAACCTATCGTTACTCTTTCTGGGTTCACCGTGATTGTTCATCGTCAAAAGTGTCCGCCTTAGTTAGTAGCCCTGGTTTTTTGGTAATCGGCTCAATAACGGCTTGTGGGACTTTAACTTCACTGAATAACGCATCCAGCAATAACAAGCTATCGCATACAGACAAAGCTACCAACGCAGAGCTATCCGCAATAACGATCATGTGTGCCGGTGTTGAAAACGCGATACATCAGCCTCTATGGATTCCACTGGAGTATTAATTGCGCTGATCTGATGTTGCTTGCATGCCAGGAAAAAATCGTAAATATCAACTCCGGCAAATTCACAAGCAGCGCCTCGCGACAATTGACCTGATTGAAACATCAGCAATGCTGAATACAGCTTAATCTGCCGGGCAATTTGGCTTTGATTCTGACCGTGGATATATTGATCGGGTATTTCTAAGGTAAGCTGCATAGTGTTATGCCTTGAATTAAGATCTTGACGTTTGATTTTACCGCAAAAAAGAAGATGGATACACAGCAATATTGAGTAGAAGACGGATGGTGTATATACTTACCGGCTTGGGCAAATCAGTTGAGCCTGTGTGATGACAGCAGCTCACAAGGCTGATAGGGCTATCCACGTAAACCGGGACAAGCCCGCAAGGCTTAACGTTGGCAGAACGCAGAAAATATTCCCCGACACGCCTAGTTCCCACGCTCCAACTCTCGTGTTTGGCACAAAACTGGCCGATACCTAATTTTAAGTCAGAACCCGCGTCACTGACGATAGCGCGTGGAATCCCCGTTTTAGCCGCAGTCTTTTCAAGCTGTTGCCAAACCACCTCACCATTAGACGCTTCTACTGGCAGCAAGTCTATGGGTTCCAAGTCCTGAAATTGCAAATTCCGTCCCTTAGGCATTTCACTCAGGCGAATACCCAGAACAAGCAAACATTTTGTTTTTCCCAGTTGTATCGTGTGGTCTATTATCCAGCAC
>CAIQND010000779.1 GCA_903873045.1 uncultured Methylococcaceae bacterium
CAGTTTCAGTATTATCAGTGCCCGGAGGCAACACGCTCTCATAAATATCGTCCCATGAAGAATCGGTAGGCAGTTCATCCGGGATATTGGTTTGAGAGCCTTCGCTGGTCATTAAATCTGAATTTTCAGTCCTGGTTTCAGTGCTTGTAATCGCTTCCTGGGGGCTGTTTTCTTCATCATTAATTTCCAGCATGATGTTGGATTCAAGAGCTTGCTGGATTTCCTGTTGTAAATCCAATGTCGACAGCTGCAATAACCTGATCGCCTGCTGTAATTGCGGCGTCATGGTTAATTGTTGGCCTAACTGGAGATTTAAGGATTGTTTCATTCGATCATATAATTTTTTTAAGAACTTTAATTAAAGGCTAAAATTATTACCTAAATAAACTTTGCGCACTTCTTCATTGGCAACGATGGCATTTGCGCCACCTTCTGCAATCACCTTGCCGCCGTTTAGTATATACGCACGGTCACAAATCCCTAAGGTTTCTCTCACATTATGTTCAGTAATTAATATACCAATTCCGCGATCTTTCAAATGCTCTATGATTTTTTTAATATCTTCTACCGATATGGGATCAACACCGGCAAAAGGTTCATCCAGTAATATAAATTGAGGATTAGTCGCCAGTGCCCTGGCAATTTCAACGCGCCGACGTTCGCCACCTGACAGACTTAAGGCCATTTGGTTGCGCAGATGGGCAATATGAAACTCCTCCAGTAATTCTTCAATGGTTAGTTCTATCTGTCCTGATGTTAAATGAGAACGGATTTGCAAAACGGCGCGTAAGTTATCCGCAACACTTAATTTTCGAAAAACCGAGGGTTCCTGGGGCAAATAACCGATGCCGTGAGTCGCCCTTAAGTGCATCGGATAATGAGTCATATCCAGCGAATCAAGGGTGATTTTACCCGCATCCGCTTTAATCAAGCCAACCATCATGTAAAAACTGGTGGTTTTTCCGGCACCATTAGGCCCCAATAAACCCACAACCTCCCTAGTGTTAACATGCAATGATACGCCATCGACCACATTACGGTTATGGTAGGTTTTAATTAGCTGGTGTGCTGCTAGCGTCGCCATTGGCATCCCGTATTTTTTATTGGGTACGCCATCATTTTTTTGGGGTTGTTGGTGTTGGCATTAATGCAGGCGCTGGCACTGGTTTTTCTGACAGGGGTTGCTGCTTTTTCTCGCTTGGTTTTAATATGACATGGACGCGTTTGGTATCGGATGATTTCTCTCCCGCCTTAACCAGTGAGGTTTTAGTATCATATTCAATCAAATTACTGGAATAGGTGCCATTGCCTTTCCAAACAGTTGCATCATTGATCAAAATTAACAGGTTCTTTTTAGGATAAAACTCACCGGTCAACGCTTCACCGGTTATATCTTCGCCGCCTTCGCTAGGCGTTTGTTTAAATTTTGCTTTATTTCCGGTAAACACCAATTTCTCGGCATCACCGTTTACAAAATAAACAACTAATTTATCCGAGTTGACATGAATACTGCCCTGAACCGAAATGACATTGCCGATATAGGTGCTGGTCTCTGTCGTATCATCATAAGTCGCGGTATTTGAATCAATGACTATCGGTTGATCCGCATCACTTTCCAAAGCATAAGCATTGAAACTCATCTGACTCAACAGTAATGCGCAACAGTAAAAGATGGCCTGTTTTTTATTTTGTTTCATATTTCCCTTTCACATTAGCGAGTAACTCCACATGAACGGGCTCAATATAAGTCAGCTTCATTCCTGTTCCTGTTGTTATGTTGGGTGGACTGATCAACTCTGCCCACTCATTGGTTTCTGCATAACTGGTTTCCGGCTTTACTTTTAGTTCACGGGTATTGATAGTAAGTTGAGCCGCCCCTTTACCCTTTTCCCTGTCAATAGTCACCTTACCTTTTAAAAACAGATCCTTGCCATCAGCAGACAGAGCGCTTGTTTCTGATTTAATAACCCAAGGCGGTGTTTTTTCATTATGCATAAACATGATTGGATTTATCATGTGGGTGATGCCATCATCGCTGTAATGAACCATTTCATTGGCGATCACTTTATTTTTTAACGTGCCAAGCTCACTCATTTCCCATTTTGTATAGCGAGTACTGAAATAATCTCGGCTATGTGCAATAATCGGGGCGCGGTAAATCTCGTCCAGGTTCGTTACGTTAACCAGCCACCCGCTGATTAAGGCGATGACGATTAAGTAAAAATAGTTATTATATTCTTTTAGACTCATTTTAAGTAAGTGCTCAAGACTTCGTCAAAGCGTCCCTGTGCCTGCATAATAAAATCACAGGCTTCGCGCACAGCCCCGTAGCCACCGGGGAGTGTGGTGCACCAGTCAGCGCGTTGTTTGACGGCAAAGTTGGCATCAGCAACAGCAATGGCCAAACCGACTCTCGTCATAATCGGTAAATCCAGCAAGTCATCCCCAATATGTGCCGCCTGCTCTGGAGTGATGCCCAGTTTTGCAATGATCTCATTAAAAGCGGCTCGCTTATCTTCATGCCCTTGATAAACCAGTTCTATACCCAAGTTTTTCATACGTAGCGCAACCGATTTTGATTTTCGACCGGAAATAACGGCGACTTCAACCCCCGTCTGGCGTAAAAGTTTAATGCCATGACCATCACGGGCATGAAAAGATTTATATTCATTACCCTCATTATCAAAAAAAAGTTTCCCATCGGTTAAGACGCCATCCACATCCAAAATTAGCAGCTTCAATTTTTTGGCTTTTTCTGTAAGGCTTATCAAGGCGGTGCTTACATTTTCTGTCATTAAACGATGCCTGCCCGTATCAAATCATGCATATTCAAAGCCCCAATTGCAAGCCGTTGATCATCAACGACGATCAACGCATTAATCTTTTTTTGTTCCATAATCTGCATGGCCTCAGCGGCAAGAATATCCTTAAAAATAACGGCACACTGAGAAGTCATGACCTCGCTGATAGCGGTATGATGAATATCCAGATTTTTTGCCAGTGTACGCCGTAAATCACCATCGGTAAAAATACCGATTACTTGGTTACCGGCATTAACTATAGCGGTCATGCCCAATTTTTTCTCGGTCATTTCCAGTAAAGCCTGGCTGATAAATGCAGACTCAGTGACTGACGGGATATCATTGCCGACATGCATAATATCACTGACTCTTAATAATAATCGTCTGCCTAAACTGCCGCCCGGATGAGACAGGGCAAAATCGTCACGTGTAAAACCCCGGGCTTCAAGTAATGACACCGCCAAAGCATCGCCCATGACCAGTGCCGCCGTAGTGCTGGAGGTCGGTGCAAGCCCTAGCGGACAAGCCTCTTGTGCAACGGCCACATTGATGTGCGTCGTTGCAACCGTGCCCAGCGTTGATGCCGGGTTACCGGTCATGGCGATTAACGGGACGCCCAAGCGTTTAATAATCGGTAGAATCTTTAAAATCTCCTCAGTTTCGCCTGAGTTGGATAAAGCCAGCACCACATCCTGTTGGGTAATCATGCCCAGGTCTCCGTGACTGGCCTCCCCCGGATGCACAAAAAAAGCCGGGGTTCCTGTACTGGCCAGAGTTGCGGCAATTTTTCCGGCAATATGTCCAGACTTACCCATGCCGATAACCACAACGCGACCTGTACACACAAACAGTAATTTGCACGCGGCCACAAAATCATCATTAATCTGTTCCGCCAAGGCGTTGATCGCCTGCGCTTCTACCTGAATAACGGCCAAGCCCAATTCACGAAGTTTTTGGTCATTCAGTTTCATGGTCGGTCAAATTTGCAATAGCACTGATTGGATAAACAACGGAGCAAGGTCATGAACAAGCGTATTGGCATCAGTGTTGCTGTGTTTAAAACTCGCCATTATGCCATGTTTGTCGCATTTGTGTTCTATTTGATGGCTACATTGTTGAGCAATGACGATAATACCCGTTAAGTATGGGGAGATAGGGCTGCAGTGACTGATGTCAATGTCGTTAAGTTAAGCCGTTCGCTGAGCGGAGTCGAAGCGATTTTGCCTGCTTCGGCTTCGGCTCCGCTCAGCCAACGGTTTATCTTGCCAAGAGGCGATTAACTTAATGGCATTGGAGTTGGCGATTTTGTCCCGTCATAAAGTAGGGCGGTGACTTCAAAATCAGGCTACCCATGTAAGGCGGGACAGTTTAAAGTTAAGCCTTGCTGCTTGTCCCGGCTTACGTGGATAGCCATTTTATGTAACAATATCATTGTTTTGTAGGGGCAATCCCTTGCGGTTGCCCTGCTAACATCGTGGCATTAA
>CAIQND010000780.1 GCA_903873045.1 uncultured Methylococcaceae bacterium
CATGTGTTGGCTTTTTAGGCTACCAAAATCTTCTCTGACTTTCCTGTAAGCAGTCAAACGCTGCCCTATTGTGCAGGTATTGGAAGTGTTCGCCAAAAGCGCGTGTCTCGCACTGGGTTGTATTGCTGTAAAGGTTTATTAATAGCGAGAGTCAAGTCACGCTACATTTGTTACGACGAAGTTTTGGATTCGGAACTTGCTCTACGCGACATGACCGTATCCTGACATTTTAGCCAACCGGCTTCGTTAATGGAGATATCCAGTAAACCACCTGTCTGCAAAAGTTCTGGTGATGATGAAACGGCATAAATATTTACTTAGGAATGTGCATGAAATAACTTCGGCATCTTGCTCCCTCTCCCTCTGGGAGAGGGCTGGGGTGAGGGAATATAAATGGTCAAGTTATTTCATGCGCGTTCCTTACTTTGCCTTCCGTTGCCAGGATTTTCAGTGGAGATTCCATGAAAAACAATAAATTGAATTTTTAATCCGGAGAAAACCTATGAAAATAGTCAGTCAAAAAATTAAAAAGCATTCCGTAGACTTCGCGCTGTTGTTATGCATCATTGGTACACTTTCGGGGTGCTCTGCTCTTCAGAAGGGAAGTAATGATGCGAAGGCGTTATCGGTTGAGCCGGCACCTGATGCCGGTTTTATTGAGCAGCCTGATCAACAGGTTAAACCAAAGGATTTGCCGTTTCAGAAAGTCTGGATCAAGCCGGGTTTTGATAAGAGTGGCTACCGGGAATTGGTCGTCGCCCCGGTTAACACGGAGTATATGTTGAAAATGGATTGGCTTCATGACATGAGTACGGCCAGTTGGATAGGCGATGTCAAAAAGGATATTGATGAGCTTGCCCGTTACTTCCATGACCAGGTCGTCAAGGATTTCAAAAACGATCCTAATCAACGCTTTCAAATCATTGACACCCCCGCACAACATCAGCAACCCGCGCTGCGACTGGAACTTGCCTTGATCGAAATTGACCCGTCGGCACCGGTATTACATGCGCTTAGTTGGGCGGGCCCTCCAGGCACAGGGACTGCTGCCGGTATGATCAATCAGCGTAAAGCTGCCTTCGAAGGCCGTCTACGCGACCTGCAAACCGGCGAGATAGTGGCTACCTTTGCTGACCGCGACATGGCGGATGCGGGGCCACTGGATCTGACTCGCCTGACTTGGTATGGCCCGGCCAAAGGTATCATGGATCAGTGGGCCAAGCAGTTCGTGCAAATCGCCAACCGGAAACCGGGCGAGGTCATAACCGATCCTACCGCATTTACCTTGAGACCTTTCTAGTCCGCACACAACGTTAATATGCTGAAATTTATCAAATGGTTATTGCTGGTATTGTTACTGACAGGCACCACTGGTTGGGCGGTGTTGGCGATTTATTTCGGTGATTCTCATAGCAGTAACGTACAGACGGCGATAGCGGCGGCTTATGCTGTGTTTGCCCTGCTGACGGTGGTTGGTTTAGGCTTTACACGTTGGCGCAAACGTTTGTTGGTCGCTTATTCAATGCTGTTTATTGGGGTTGTGAGCGTTTGGTGGTTTGCTGTGAGTCCTTCCAATGATCGGCAATGGCAACCTGATTTGGCCACACTGCCTTACGCTACCATCGAGGGTGATTGGGTAACGCTGCATAATATCCGTAATGTTGATTATCGCAGCGAATTTGATTTTTCACCGGCTTATTACACCAAAACCTACGATTTAAAAAAGCTTGAAGGGGGCGATCTGTTTGCTGTTTATTGGATGGGGCCGGCCATTGCGCATACGATTGTCAGTTTTAATTTTGGTGATAAGGATTATCTGGCCGTTTCCATAGAAGCCCGCAAAGAGTTGAATGAAGGCTATTCCACGATCAAAGGCTTTTTTCGGCAGTACGAACTGACCTACATCGTGGCAGATGAACGTGATGTCATTCGCCTGCGCACCAACTACCGCAAAGATCCTCCGGAAGAGGTTTACCTCTACCGAATTCAAGGACGTAAAGACAATGCGCGTCGCCTGTTTCTGGAATATATCAAAAAGATTAATGAGCTGCACGATAAACCGGCATTTTATAACACCTTGCTGGACAATTGCACTACGGCCATTTGGTTTAACACGCGGATTAATCCACAACATTTGCCGTTTTCGTGGAAAATTCTGTTAAGTGGCTATGTGCCCGAGTATCTCTATCAATCCAAGCTATTGGCAAATGACATCCCATTTGATCAGTTGCAGCGTCAATCCCATATCAATCCGGTGGCTCAGGCTGCCGATCAGTCACCTGATTTTTCCCAGCGTATTCGTAAGGGGCTTGAGAAACCGTTGTTACAGTGATGGTTAGTGGATGTGGCTACCAACTTAAGGCGGGACACTTTTGACTATGAACAATCACAAAGCCATTTGCCAAAATCCCGTTAGGGATTAAATAGGGGTAGAAAAAACATGTCAAGAAAATATCCCGTCCCATACGGGACGGAATAACACATAC
>CAIQND010000781.1 GCA_903873045.1 uncultured Methylococcaceae bacterium
AATTCTAATATAAAACAATCAGTTATAAATATTACAAAAACGAAAAAGTGGTTATTATTTTAGAATCTTCCAAGCTATTAATAGGTGTATCATATTGTTTTTTAACTATTTTATTGATCACGCCAAAGTCAGAAGAGCCAAGTATAGCGGAGTGGAAAGCAGGAAGCGAATGTTTAGAAATACTGACTTTATCTGGATAATGCAATTTTGCAAAGCCTGATCCTCTCGTTTTCACTGACGAGTAGGATAGGTAGAGCAGCGCGAAACCCATCGCATAAAGAATCAATGATGATGGGTTTCGGCTATTGCCTCTACCCATCCTACGCGCTTATTTACACTCAGCCGCGGCTTTGTTTATATTTATGCTATAGTGCGTCAAACGTATAAAGTATTGAGAGATTACGATGAACAAAAAAATTTCAATTACCTTGGATGAAGACGTTTATGACGGACTTTATAGAACTATTGGCAAGGGCAAAATAAGTCAGTTTATTGAAGACTTGATACGACCCTATGTACTCGACACCACTCTGGATGCCGGTTATAAGTCCATGGCCGCTGATCAAGTGCGTGAAAGCGAAGCAATGGAATGGGTTAACGCGCTTGCCGGAGATATGGAAAATGAAGCGAGGTGAAGTCTGGTGGGTAGAGTTTGATCCCTCTGTGGGTAGTGAAATACGCAAAACCCGCCCCGCTGTTATTGTCAGTAATGACTCGGCTAACCGTAATTTATTGCGAGTTGTCGTTATCCCCTTAAGCACTAATACCAGTCGTGTTTACCCTGGTGAATCTCTGGTTACGCTAGAAGGTAAACAAGGCAAAGCCATGGCTGATCAAATCATGGCGGCAGATAAAATACGCCTAAAAACCCAAATCGGCACCTTATCAAAAACTGATATGCTAGGTGTTGAACAAGCTATTTTAGTTCATTTAGGCCTGCCAAAATAGAAGCTCTAGCTTCGCAAGACAGTCTTGTAGGTCGAGTTAGCGATAGCGTAACCCGACATTTTGATTATTCATAGCCAAGATCATGAGTCCCGTAACGAATATGTCGGGTTATGGCTATCGCCTAACCCGGCTAAAATCCCACAAGTCAACCTTTTGCAAAATATAATTCAGTTTATTTCATTTCACAACAACATTTTTTAACAGAAAGAATGCCATGCCGATAGGGATTTACAACCTCGACTAAAACATTTAAAAGCTTTAACTCGATGTTCAAGTTTTTAGCTCATTCAAAATAAAAAAACTTGGCATGAAAATTAACTAAATTAATAAATAATTAAAGAACAACAAGTTGAAATTATTCACAGGTGTCATCAATGCTTGATAAATTGCTTTTTTACCTTCGATTTCATCCAAGCAAGTTATAATTTTCATTTTGACAATAGAAATATCACTAAAATGGCAAAAATATAATATACAACCTATTGTAAATAATAGAATTTATTTTTTATGCCAAGTTTGTGTTATTGGTGTATTTAAAAACTTGAACATCGAGTTTAATAACTTTCAAAACAGGAGTAATGGAGTTAGGTTACCAATTGTTTTCTGCGGGTTTTTTTAAAGTAGTAGCTAGGTTTTCTGATAATACAATAAGGTTATGTTCTATTTGGTTAAATTGATTCATGTTAGAGAGAGGAAACTCACCCTCTAGAAAAAAACCTGTGAAACTTTGAAAGGTCAGCCTAACTTTTTCTTTTTTGACATCAATAATTATTGTATATCTGCAATTTATTGGTCCACTTACGCTTTGTGTAAAAGTTGTAACACCATGACCAATTATTTTTCCATTATCAGAGTCCTTAAGATCAATAACCTCTTTTGATGAAACAAAAGTCTTTGCCATCCATTCAAGACTTTTATCATAAATTTGTTTTTGAGATAATCCAGGTACATCATATGTTTTCTGTATCGTTCTTGGGCTTAAAGGCTCTGGAACTGTTAAGCACCCAGAAGTCATTAAAGCGATACAAGCTAAAATAAATTTTATCTGTTTCATTTGAATAGTTGATCAATATAAATATATAAAAGTCATAGTTCAATGTAATTATGAGAAGCTTTTTTTCAAGTCCTTGCCGCTTCTGGACATCACCCTCAATCAGGATTTAACTAAAAATAGGCACTCTAACTCTAAGGTTTAGTTGAGATTGGCTCGTTTGGTTTACTTCAGTAGTTTTTCGTTTAAAAATGTGTTTATTTTTTATAGGCGATTTTAGCGGCAAAGCTTGATTTTTTCTCGTAATTTAAAGGAAGTCGGACCCGCTCAATGTCAGTATAATATAGAGATTTTTCTATTTTAACGCTTTTTTGAGTGCAAGATAAACGTACGTTATTCTTGTGGAGCTAAATTTACAATGTTACTTATTTACGAAATAATTCTTACCATGGCTAAAATTTACCCAATTTTTTAATATTATCCATAAGCTTTTCGTTATCCCCCTTTAACATTCTAATATCGTTCTCAACATGACCGGACCGGATTTTTTTATAATTAAAAGGTAAAACTCACCTTTTTTATCCTCAATTTCTTTTAAATGTTCTTTATATTCTTCTTCGTATTCAAACCACTCTGCTTGTCCTCCAAAATACATAAGCTCATTGAATTTTGATACTAATACTTTATCTTTATCATTAGTAATAAATTTTTTTAATAAAGACGATCTTTCAGATTGCAAAATACTTATATTCGTTAAGTTCGAATTAAGTAGTGCGGTCAGTGCCGCTATTTTTAGATGCTTATCTTGCGTATCCATTGAGTCTTTCAGTAATTTCCCAGCAATTCTCATTATGGCCAAAACCTACTCAGTTTCAGCTTTCGGGGGAGCAAGCGATTCGACTTTCCGGCTTATAAGACCAGCCTTCCAGCATGAAATCGAGCAGGTGTTCCCAGCTATCGAAGCATAGGTAGGTCGTAAGGGCTTTCATATCATCGAACAAACGCCTACGTGAAGGTAGCTTCTGACGTAACAGGCAAAATTTATCATCC
>CAIQND010000782.1 GCA_903873045.1 uncultured Methylococcaceae bacterium
AGAGATAGCGAGTAAGTTGACTACTCTATTTATTGAGCAAAATGACAAGGCTCGAACCCAGCGTGCTGGTCAAGCGACTGATTTCCTCATGGAGGAGTCCGACAAACTAAGCCAGGAGCTTCAGGAAATTGACGGAAAAATTGCACAATACAAGCAACAAAATAACTTCAGTTTACCGGAGCAAGTGCAAGGGAATTTAGCAGCGATAGACCGTGCGGAGAACGAACTAAGAGACACAGATAACCAGATCCGCACGACCAAGGAAAGCATTGTTTTTTTAGCGGCTGAATTGGCTAGAGCGCAACAAGACCACCCTGGTAGCCTCGATAACAAAGTGCCACAGAATAGGGATGACGCTTTAAGAATCTTGCGGGCGCAATACCTTAAATTTTCAAGTATCTATTCACCGTCACATCCATCGGTGCTTCGCCTTAAGCGTGAAATAAATGCGTTAGACCCTGCCTTTGAAGGTCAGCCTGTCACGGAAGACTTAGTCAAACAATTGGCAGAGGCCAAACGCGAACTTAAAGTACTGGAAGAAACGTATGCCGACAATCATCCGGATATAATCCAGCGCAGAAAGCAAATCAATAAGCTGGAACAACAATTGAACAACACACCGGAACACTCACAGCAAGCGTTGGAGACAGTGCTCATATCTACGACAAATCCAGCTTATTTCGGTGTAGAGCAACAATATAAAAGCAGTCAATTAGAGCTTATCTTTTTAAAGGAGAAGCAGGATTATTTGAAAGCAAAACTTGAAAAAACCCAAGCTATCCTCTTGCAGGCTCCTCAAATTGAAATGGCCTATACTGATTTACTCAGAGATAGGGACAATGCCATAAAAAAATACACTCAGCTTAAAGAAAAATGGTTGGATGCCAAACTAGTCCAAACAATGGAACAGCAGCAGCAGGGACAAACGTTGACCATCATCGAACAACCCGCTCTTCCTACACACCCGGAAAAAGCGATCAGAAGAAAAGTGGCCATAGGTGGTTTTTTTATGGGTCTTATAGCCGGTCTTGCTGTTGCTTTGTTTGTCGAGTTTATGGAGCCTGGAATTAGAGGGTATCGGGCAATAAGCCACGTCACCGGTCTGATGCCCCTAGTGGTCGTTCCTTACATCGAAGCCCCCACCGAGCTGGAAGAGCGACTCGTTAAGCAGGTACAAATGAAAAAAGTCATCGTCTGGTCAGGCGTAACCTTAATCTTGCTGGCTACCATTGTAATAAGCCTCTACTCCATTCCGTTAGCGGGAACCTTTTTTAGGAGTGTAATTAATGATTAATCATACCAATAAGCACCCGCTTGACGCGATCCGCTACACCAAAACCAAAACAATTAGCCTTGATCCGGAAGTGCTACGAACTAACCGGATTGTTATGGGGCTTTACAATGATCCACGCGCTGATATATTTCGTGTACTCCGAACCAATGTCATCAGGCAGCTTCGCGAGAATAACTGGAACAGCTTTGCCATAACAAGCGCGACCCCAGGTGCCGGAAAAACGTTTATATCAGTCAATCTCGCGATTGCCATAGCGATGGAGGGAAATCAAAGTGTTCTCTTGGTTGATGCTGATCTCAAACGTCCAGCTGTGGGTAACTATCTTGATCTGCAGTTGGAAGCAGGGCTTTTCGATTACTTGAATGAGGATATATCTTTAGAGGATATATTAATCAATCCCGGCATTGAGCGTTTGGTTGTATTACCCGGGAGACATTCCAACACTAATACATCGGAATTGATTTCATCCAGAAAAATGGTCGATCTGATTAAGGAGACCAAATCGCGCTATGAATCCCGAATAATTATTTTCGACCTCCCCCCGCTTTTTGCAGCAGACGATGCGCTGTTGTTTATGCCGCATATCGATGCGGCTTTACTTGTGGTAGAGGATGGGAAAAACACATCCGATGAGCTACAACATTCCATGCATATTCTGGAGCAGACAAACTTGCTGGGCTTGGTTGTGAACAAGTCGAAGCAGCCGGTTCCAAGTTATCAATATGGTTATAGTTATGGTTATTCAAACGAGACTGTTATCACTTGAGTGCAGATTTTGACCTAAGGAACGTGCATGAAATAACTTGACCATTTATATCCCCTCACCCCAGCCCTCTCTCGGTGGGAGAGGGAGCCAGATACCTACTTTATTTCATGCGCATTCCTAAGATAATTATTCAGCCCCCCCCCCTCTTTAAAAAAGAGGGGGATTTCATTTGATAAAAAATGAAGGTGGCTTCTATGGAGCTAAAAAATTGCGATTATCTCAACGACACGATTTTCAAAAAATGAGGAGAATTACAGGATGAAAATTACGGTAGTAGGCGGAGGCCGAATGGGACTTCCACTAGCCTGTATGTTTGGCAAGCATGGAGCAAATGTGACGGTGAGCGACATCAATCAGGATATCGTGAAAGCTATTCTCTCGGGCGCTTGTCCCTATGAAGAGCCAGAACTACCCGAACTCATGGATTACTTACATAAGGCAGGCCGACTGAGCGCCACTAATGATACAAAGACGGCTTCGTCCAAGTCTGATGTTATTGTCGTCATCGTGCCTGCCCATCTGACACCAGACCGCGATATTAACTTCAGCATTCTCCAGAGAGCTTCTGAAGAAATTGGTAAAGGACTTCAACCAGGAGCGCTTGTTATTTATGAGACCACAGTGGCTGTTGGTGGAACTCGGCGCTGCTTGATTCCATGTCTGGAACAAAATAGCGGCTTGAAAGCAGGGGTGGATTTTTATGTAGCTTATAGTCCTGAACGTGTGAAAGCAAACCATGTATTAGCGAGGCTTGAGACTACCCCCAAGGTTGTGGGCGGATTTGACGCCAAATCATGCGCTAAAGCGGTGGCATTTTATCAGCAATATCTGGGTGCCCCCATCGATGATGTAGGTACAATCGAGGCCGCTGAGATGGTTAAACTGTTAGGTATGCTCTACCGGGACGTGAACATTGCATTGGCTAATGAATTTGCAGCCTTTTGTGAGCTGGCTGATGTTGATTTCGAGCGGGTTCGTTTGGCTGCAAATACCGATGGCGAGGCAAATCTGCTTTTGCCAGGTATTGGTGTTGGCGGCCATTGTGTGCCGGTTTATCCCTACTTCCTGACACGAGAGTCTCGTCGCTTAGGGCTACCTCAACTGATCTCGGAAACTGCCCGGGAAATCAATGATCGTCAACCTGCCAGGCAATTGGAACGGGTCGAGACAAGATGGGAAAAACTGAAAGGAAAGAAAGTGCACCTGCTGGGACTTGGATTCCGGCCAGGAGTAAAGGTGGATATCTTCAGCGCAACCTATGCATTGCGAGACGAACTCCAAAGATTAGGTGCCCAAGTTACGATTGAAGATCCCTTTTACACCGACGAGGAACTGCGAGAAGCAGGTTTTGAGCCTGGATCGATAGAGGCATCCTGCGTTGTCGTTCTGAGCACGGCTCACAAAGAGTTTACTGCCCCTGATTTCGTTGCCTGGCAAAAAGCGGGGGTAGAGGTTGTTCTTGACGGTCGTAATTTGTGGAACCAGCATGATGTTGAGGCTGCCGAAATACTTTACTTCGGCATCGGGCGCTCTTCGCATACAGAGCGCACCCGCCTCAAGACTATTTCAATGGTGAACCAGTCACATGAGCATGTTAAGGAATGCTCATGAAATAACTTGACCGTTTATATCCCCTCACTCCAGCCCTCTCACTTTTGGCATAAGTATCTACAGAGTTCGTCATCCCGGCAGGGATTGCCGGGATCCAGATGCCATGGATGGCAATCTTGAATTACACAAACCATTTTTTGGCCATTTAAAGCTGTTTTTGATCTGATTTTTCACATCCCTGTGCTCTATAGGGGTAGAGAAGAGCTTTTTTCTAAGCTCTCCCCTCCCTCCGAACCGTGCGTGCAGTTCTCCCGCACACGGCTCTCCAGTCGATAGTTTCCTCATCGGGATCGGCTCGCTTCCGCATGGGCTTCATACATTGTGA
>CAIQND010000783.1 GCA_903873045.1 uncultured Methylococcaceae bacterium
CGATACAATTTTATCGACATAAAGGGCTAAAAATAATTTAATTTCACTTTGTGTATGTAAATTAGGAAATTCAAATTCCAAATTTACTTTAGCTGGTCTTTTAATACTGGCATCCAAAATATTATATGCCAGCTTGGACAACGCATTTTGAAATGCGGTAATTCCTCTGCTATCCAAATCAGAACTGGGTGTTAAACAGTTTTTTAAAAACTCCAGAATGCCGACTAAATTGCTTTTACCTGAACCATTTGAACCAATCAAAATATTAAGATTACTTAAGACAATACCGTCTTCATTAACCAGGTTTCGGTAGTTTTTGGTAGTAATTCGTGAAATTATTTTGTTTTCCATATTCTTAATTTAAGAGGCTTGGTTATATAGTCCTGTCGGACGCGTCTCTTTGCACCCGATATTTTGGCATGATTGTCTGGCAACGATGAAGCTGTTATCCGACCTCGACTGGATTATAAGGCCCAAGAAAACGCTCACCGTTAAAATGAATAAGGTGCGATGGCGCATCAGCCACCCATACTTCGGTTTCCCATGCAATATCACCCAGATACCGAGCCATAATGGAGCGATTTGGGAACGCGGTCACATAAACTAATCCGGCTGTTGACCCGGCAAACAACTTTGCCAAATCTGCATGACGCTTGCCATTGACTGGGCCATGACTGGTGACAGACTCTACGAGCAGTAACCAATTCTTTTCGACGAAGTGCAACACCACATCAGGCATCTTGCCGTGTGAGTCCACATCAACACCCAGCTTGGCTAACAAGACTGCATCAAAACACCCCCACTTATCACCCGTGTCGCCAACATAAACCAATACGCTATTGGGTGCGAAACGTGGACCAAAATCTTCGACAATGGCACGAATTAGTTCGCTGTGTTCGCCAGGACTAAGGGTAATTTCTTTACCCGGAGCAATCTGCATAGGAATACGGTTTTGCTTACGCTCCATCGCATATTTGGCCGCCAAGGTTTGACTCAGCGATAGATAAGTAGCCAGATTGTCGTGCCATTCCGGAGTGCCGAAACTACGAAGCAAGGTCAGTAAAGAAGGTGCAATCTGATAAACAGCTTTTGGACTATTTGGAGGACGATCTGGTTTGTCTGGATTATAGAGAGCTATCCCGGCATCGACAAACTGATGTATTGTCTGACGCCGGAATGTCTCTCGTGAATTGGGTGCGTATTCCTTGTCGTAGTGCTTCTGCGCCCAGTCCATAATCGGCGTGATGCCAATCAGCGGATTTTTAGCATTTATCCACTTTTTTTTAGGTGTCAGGTTCAGTAATGCCAACAGACACAGCGAGGATCGTTCATTATGCTGCGCACGCGGCAAACCCAGAGAAATAAGGATTTTATGCGCTTCGTCGATATGATTGTTATTATTCATAGTTCTATGCACAAGTTATCCAGTTGTTCATCAATCATTTTTTGGGTAGGTTCGCTACAGCGTCTTGCCCATTCCCCAAGCGCCATAAGTGCCTTTCGACTGGGATACTTCATCATCTTAAGGTCGGTTGCATTGACTTGGGTATGACCACTTGAACGGCGAAAGTTTTCATCTACGCCCGTGGTGTTGAGGTAGATAGCCAAGCCACGCGCAAGCGTTTCTGGTAAACCCTGTTTATTCTCGTGATACACATTCAAATGATTCTCCAAGCCCAGCATTTCAGCATCACCAAAGGTCAGACACCCAGATCTCTACTCAAATCTCCGATTCCATAGCGTTAATAAAAAATTATAAAAATTAGATAGATACCATCATAAGACAGAAAAAAGTCGCCGATGCTTGCTAAATGCACCAGATTTTGAAATGATCC
>CAIQND010000784.1 GCA_903873045.1 uncultured Methylococcaceae bacterium
AAAATACTGTTGATTTAAGTCATTTACATTTTAATGTCTAAAAATAACACTATAATTTTCAATGTGTTGAATTCATGTATTTTTTGATAACTACATGAATTTGATAGTAATAGGGCTTAGCTTGATGCGTATGGGTTTGCACCCCCGTTACTCATGTTTTTACTCTGCATTAACTAAACAGCTAACCATACCTAACGTAAACTTTTTGAATAACAGTAAATAACAAACATTCGAGGCGGGGTTGCAAATCCCGCCCCGCGTTCGAAATGACACTTCAAAACTCCCTTTGGCTAAAGACTGCCCTTCAAAAATATCAATGACCGCCTGTATCGCCTCTAATTGATAATCTTGGTTCCCATCAAATTCTAATTTCATAGCGTCCCTCTTCAATATTTGACATGGCGTGAAAACACAATAAAATAAATGTACAAAACAATCATAGTTTTGTACATTTTAACAATAACAACAGGTTGCTTACATGAAAACCATCACGTCAACAGAAGCCAGGCAACATTTTAGTTCGATTATATCTACGCTAGAAGAAGAGCCTGTAACCATCTTAAAGCAAGATAAAAGTGTCGCAGTCATTTTATCATCGGCCAGATATAGGGAATTAGAAAGACTCGAAGATATTTTATATGGCAAAGCAGCAGAACTGGCTATTAAGGAAGGTTTTGCCTCTGATAAAGAGGCTCAAGATTTACTTGATAGCCTGTAAAAATGCGAGCCTATACCTTAACAAAACAAGCCTTTAAAACATTAACAGCACTCGCAAAAAATGACCTGAAAACAGCAAAAAAACTAAAGAAAGTCATAGAAAAATTAAGACAAGACTTAATCAGCGGTGAAAGTTTACAAGGTTACAGCCAATTCAAAAAAATTCGAGTTGGAAAATTCAGGCTTATTTATACGCTGCAAGACCAATTACTCATAATTGCCATTATTGAAAAACGGGAAACCGTTTATCAAACCTTTGAACACTTATTTAAACATTCTGATTTTCTGAATTTTGACTAAAAAACAAATCAGCACTTCCCTAAATAATTCGGCTTGACGGGGCCACTTGACGGCGTAACATGACAGGGTCACGTCTTTCATTATTGCATTAATATTTTCTGCTGCACCGGGTTAGGGCTATCGCCTAATCCAACCTGCGATCTGTAAAAAAATCAGCCCTTACACGCATTAAGAAAACAGGGCCAGCCAAGTAGATACCGGGCACATGCTTTTCGTGCCCGACATTTTCGCATTAGAACGCACGAATGGCATTGAAGAAATCTCTCGATATTCTGATTTTTACCGTTGTATGTTGGGCAAAGAAAAGATGTTGTCCAACATATATGACTACTTGGCGAGTGGCAGTTATCGGAAAGCCAAGTAGTCGGACACATACTTTTCGTGCCCGACATTTTTGCGTTAAAAGGCACGAATGGCATTGAAAAAATCTCTCGATATTCTGATGTTGACCGTTGAATGGTGGGCAATGAAAAGAGGTTGCCCAACATGACTCAATCAACAATCAAACTAACCGGATCAGTCCACACGCCCGCACCGGCACTTCCAATGCCTCTTACCCGTACCCAATAAGGCCAGGTCGTGTTAGCGATAGCGTAACTCAACATTTTTATTATTCATAGCCAATATCATCAGTCCTGTAACGAATGTGTCGGGTTATGGCTTACGCCTAACCCGCGACTCATTAATTACCTCAGATGAAGTTTCATTGTCAAATAGGTTTATATTAACGAATTCATTAGCGGTCATTTCAAAAACCCAATTCCTTTAAAGATTTTCCGTCAGCCTGGATTCCGGCAGTCCATGCCAGAATGACGGGCTTTGTGAGATTTGTGTATAACGACGAGAGCTGGAGCTTGGGAACCAGAAGAACGTTCGTTTTTGCTTTTCTTCGTGTCTTCGTGGTAAATGCTTTTCTTTGCTAATGGCGTTCAAAGCCAGTTTTGTCATTGGATGTAGCTGTTTATTTTAATGTTTACTTAATTTATACTGTAAACAAGTCAATAGCTTATCCATCAACGTGTTGGATTTAAAGCATGTTAATTTACTAAAGCAGGATATTTTATGTACTTAGGTATGACAGAAGAAGATTTTAAAAACGTATATGACCAGACACCTTTATTGGTAGGCGAAAGGGTTGGCCTCTCTGTAGAAGGCTTAAAAGAGGATGATCTGCTATCTGGTATTAAGGAAAAAGATGCGATTGCATTTGAAATCATGAAAGAGTTTAGATCTATCTATAGGGAATGGTGGGATCTAAGTAAAACTCTTACGCTGGAGAGCACTGCTTTTTCCAAGCTTAAACGCGAAAAAATTCAAACACTTATTTTCAAAAGAGATGAAATAAGAAAAGCACTGGTAAGCTATTTAAACTCTAAATACGGCAAGCTAAATGCCTAGCATAAAGGCTTTTCATGCTGGAGATACAAAAGAGATTGAACAATTCGTTATAAATCAACAGTACATCACACCTTCATACAGCAGCAAAAATTGGCTTGGTCAGGGTCTTTATTTTTGGGAGAATAACGCTAATAGAGCTGAAAAATGGCAACTTGAGCAAGGTAAAGGTGCAATACTTGAATGCGAAATTGATAAGCAAAATCTGCTTGATTTACTGGAAGATAACGACGATTCGGAATCTTTTTTTAAACAAGCCAAAACGTTATCAAAAAAATTCTACAGCAATAATCTTTTAAACGACAAAGCCTCACAGAATTTCCCTTTAGATTGCAAAATATTTGATGAATATAAAAAGAGCCTTACAAATCAATTTTCAGGGGTTAGAATGGCTTTCTTTTTAGGTGAGTCGGCATCAAAAGATGGAAATATTTTCACTGGACAACCTATTCAAATATGTCTGTGGGATACTTCTGCCATAAAGAACCCATCTAAATATATCCCTTGTCGACTATGGTGATTGCGCTGTTCTTCGTGTCTTCGTGGTGAATGCTTTTGTTCTCGCTTGCGCTCAAAAAGTCTTATTTCAACCGACAAGGCAACTTATACCGGAATTAACTACACACTCCAAGCGTGACGGGGTTTGCAACCCCGTTACTCTGTTTTTGCCTTGCATGACTTAAACAACTAACCCTACCTAACGCAAACTTTTTGAATAACGGCGGCATCAAACGTTTGGAACGGGGTTGCAAACCACGTCCCGTGTAGTATCCATTTTTGAAGAATATTGTTAACTTGCAACCAAACCTAATATTGCGCACAACCGGTGCGAGGTTATACCCCGGTTTTATTTTTTCAGCTTCCCGTGCCGTACCCGGTTAGCTTTACGTTAGATTTCACCGGCAACAATATTGCTGGGCTAGGGGATTTTGAAGCTGTAAAATACCGACAACCCTTAATTATTTATAAAAAAATCATTTATGTCATTGAGATCTATAGAAATATGTGCAGGTGCTGGCGGTCAGGCACTTGGGCTGGAGCGAGCGGGATTTGAGCATGTCAGCCTTGTTGAAATTGAGGCACCCGCTTGTCAAACCCTACGAATCAACCGTGAACACTGGCACGTCACACAAGGTGACATTTGCCACTATTCAGCAGAACAATGGCAAGGCATTGAGCTTTTAGCTGGCGGTGTGCCTTGTCCGCCTTTTTCAAGTGCGGGTAAACAGCTTGGCGCTCAAGATGATCGCGACCTATTCCCAGAAGCCCTTAGGCTGGTTTCAGAATGTAAGCCTCAAGCAGTAATGCTTGAAAATGTGAGAGGCTTACTTGATTCAATCTTCGATGAATACCGCACAAAAATAATCGCCGACTTAAAAAAAATGGGTTATGTCGCTGAGTGGCGTTTGTTAAATGCCAGTGATTTTGGCGTTCCTCAATTGCGTCCACGGGTAGTTTTCGTGGCGTTAAAAAAGGACGTTGCCGGGCTATTTGTGTGGCCATCACCGCTTATTGCCCGGCCACCAACAGTAGGTGAGGCGTTATTTGATCTTATGGCTGTAAATGGTTGGGTTGGTGCAAAGCATTGGCAAGAAAGAGCCTGTGATATTGCCCCCACTTTAGTGGGTGGAAGTAAAAAACATGGCGGCCCGGATCTTGGCCCAACCAGAGCTAAAAAAGCCTGGGCTTCATTGGGGGTTGATGGTATGGGAATAGCAGACGAACCTCCGGCAAAAGATTTTATAGGTATGCCGCGCCTTACCGTTCGCATGGCAGCCCGCATCCAAGGATTTCCTGATGATTGGCAATTCAGCGGTAAAAAAACGTCCGTCTACCGTCAAATTGGTAATGCTTTCCCTCCACCCGCTGCCTGTGCTGTCGGCACTCAAATTCAAGCAGCACTGAATGCCGCAGCAAAACCGAAACTTAAACGGGCGTAACAATGGCAAATGGAAAAACACCCAGAGGCGGTGCGCGTGGAAAACTTCGGGCGCATTTTCTGGCCAATATTGGTCGAGTTATGGATTCTGAAGAATTGCGGGTCATAGCTGATAATCAATCAGAATGGGCGAGGCGTGTTCGTGAATTAAGAACTGAGGAAGGTTATTTAATCCTGACGCATAATGACCGCAGTGAATTGAAGCCTGGTCAATATTTGCTGGAAACTGCGAAGCCTCAACCCGCTTTTGAGCGAGCCATATCAAAAGAAACTCGCGCTT
>CAIQND010000785.1 GCA_903873045.1 uncultured Methylococcaceae bacterium
AAAAAGTGTTGAAATGGTGCGAAGAGGAATTAGGTGAGACCTTGCAAAGCAAGAAAAAAATAGCTTATTCCGATGTAAGAAGAGGAACAAAAGCAGGTCTTATTTATAATGCCGAAAATTAAGTATTTTCATCAGCCCAGCTAGCGCCTAACCCGACCTACAAAGATTATTGGCATTTTTTGTGATAAAAAAAGCTTCTATGAAGGATGCCGAGTTTTACTCTGTCTTTAATAAAGAAAGACAGTCATTTAAACTGTCTTTCCAGTAAGGGATAGTCAGGTCAAGCGTGTTTTTAATTTTTGCCTTGTTCAGCAAGCTGTAATGCGGACGGGTTGCCGGTGTTGGATAGTCTTTGGTTTCTATCGGATTAACCCGGCAAGTAAACGCTGATAGCTCAAAGATGGCTTTGGCAAAGTCATACCAACTGCAAACGCCTTCATTACTGAAATGATAAATTTCCGTTGCGGTTAAGGTATCGAGTTTGGGATGATCAATAATCGCCAAAATGGCGAGTGCCAAATCCCGTGCTGAGGTGGGTGAGCCGACTTGATCATAAATAACACCCAACTCTTCACGTTCTTTGCCCAAGCGCAACATAGTTTTGACAAAGTTATTGCCAAAGCTTGAATACACCCAAGACGTGCGGATGATAACGGATTTTGCCGGATTAATGGCCAGCATCGCCTGTTCGCCTTCAAGCTTGGTTTGTCCGTAAATGCCTTGCGGATCGGTAAGATCTGTTTCGTTATACGGTTGGTAGTTTTTGCCATTAAACACATAGTCGGTTGAGATATGAATCAACGCGCTGTTATGGGCTTTGGCAATACGCGCCAGCGTTTCGACAGCGGTGCTGTTAATGGCTCTTGCCAGTTCAGGCTCTGCTTGGGCTTTATCGACAGCCGTATAGGCCGCACAATTAATAATAACATCAAAGGTTTTATCAACAAACCAGCTTTTTATGGCCTCCGAATCACTTAAATCCAACTCGTTTCGACTGATAAAAGTAAAGGTAAAATCGGGATACAAGTCACTTAATTGCTGAAGCTCACTGCCCAGTTGTCCTTGTGCGCCGGTAACCAGTATGGATTTAGGCATAAAGGCTACCCGCGTTAACAAACAACTCCGCCTTATCCAGCGTCGGTTGGACGGTATCTTTTGCAGATAGTTGTAACTGTGCTTTTTCTACCTCCCAGTCAATGCCTAAAGACGCATCATCAAAAGCCAAGCCCCGGTCATTTTCGGGGGAATAATAATTATCCACTTTATAAGCAAAAATGGTGTCATCTTCCAGTACCACAAAGCCGTGGGCAAAACCGCGTGGCACAAATAGTTGGCGTTTGTTTTGTTCGGACAACTCAACGCTGACATGTTGGCCAAAAGTCGGGCTGCCGCTTCTAATATCGACCGCCACATCCAGCACTTTACCTTTAATCACCCGCACCAGTTTGGTTTGTGAGGCGGGTGCCAGTTGATAATGCAAACCTCTTAATACGCCATAGCTGGATTTTGATTCATTATCCTGAATAAAATCAACCGTAAAACCCAGAAA
>CAIQND010000786.1 GCA_903873045.1 uncultured Methylococcaceae bacterium
CCTGATAATGGCTGTAATGGCCGGTTAACCAGTGCATCAAATCCGTTAACGGCAAACTCTGATACAGATGTTCGCGGATGGCATCTTCATCAACCTGCTCCAACTGAATGTGGGTGTCCTCAGCGTTCAATTCCGGAAAATCAACGGCTTTAGGTTGATAATGACGCACTTGTTCCATTAACGTCAACAATTCCGGCCCGATGGCAACCGATACCGTGCGTTCTTTACGCCAAACCGGCAAACTCTGTTGCGAAAAAGTTCTGCGCAAACCTTTTTTACGCACCTCACCCAATAATTGCCCAATCGCGGCGCTTAACCGGTTATGTCGACGTAACTCTTCCCGCAGCGGCATCAAAGTGTTGGTACATTGTTTCAAAGCGAGAAGTCCGTTTTGCCGTAACTCCTTAACCCTAAAGCCTATCTGTCGCAACAATCGCTGATGACTGTATAAACCGCCTTGAACCAGTAATTGCTGAGCCAGCGCTTCCAAAACTTTTTCAGCCTCTTCCAGCAACGGATAAAAACTCCCGCCCGCACCGGTATCCATTAACTCGGTCATCGGTTGTACATAACGGTCATACGCGTCCAGCACTTCACGATAACGCGTGGCCAACGGCATCTTCTCGTCAGCGGCTTTAGCGCGTTCAGCAATGTCCTGAATGGCATGGGTATCTTGGTCAAGTTGTTGTAAAATTTGCCGAAGTTGATTGTCAATCCGCACTGCACCTCGTTGCAACGCCGCCATATCCCTATCCTGCACGGCCTGCTGCAATTGCTCCAGACCGGTTTTAATATCAACAATCCGGGCTTTTAAAATATCCGATAGCCCCAATTCATGCTCATGCAACAAACTACCGACAAACTGACGGACATTTTCGTTAAGCTGCATCGTGTTGCTATGCGACATTTCAACCAGCAATTCGGCGTTAACCAACTGTTGCAAACGTTCAACATGCTGTTCAACCGGTTCATGAACATAGATTTTAGCCATTAACGCCAAGACATCGTTACGCTCATAAGCAATTTGATCGCGACCCAACAACACGATGCGTTCTATAGCGTCCCAGTGTTTATCAAGTGCTCGAATCAGACTGCGGGGGTTAATCATGTGGATATAAAATTATCATCGGTTACAACAGAAGAGGATTAAAACAGGTGTCCTTGTTTTAATCCCGACAAGTATATGTCATATTTTTGACATATCAAAACGCCAAACCGGTTACGAGACACTTGTTATCATTTATATAAACACTGATCAACCCTGTTATTGCAAAAAGCCGGGATCGGGCGGGGTGACGGGATTGCGCCCGCCACCTCTCCCACACCACCGGACATGCGGTTTTCCGCATCCGGCGGTTAAATCCGACAACTTATGCTGTGTGAGTTCTGATGGTGCAAATAATCCATAGCGTCTTAAAGTAGCATTGCTCAGGACTTTATGTCGGGCTTTTCGCTATTCGCCATGCCCCGCGTGAACTGCCCGCGGTTTCTTGTTGCCTCGGTGTTCCACCTAAGCGGCTTAGCGCGTTAAGCCTGCCTTTCTTGTTATGCCAGCGTAGCCAAAAGCACTTTCGCATATGTCGGCGCACCCAGACTTCCAACCTTTTGATATTCCAAGGTTCTGTTGCTATCTTAAAGTAATTCCACCAACCTATGCTATATTGCCTCCATTGTTTAACCAGTTGTTTAGTGGTTAAACTTTGCCGTGCATCCCAACATTCCCGAACCTTTTCTTGGTATCGGGCGATGCTTTTAGGCGCAATCATAATCCTCGGCTTCTTCGGTTATCCAAAAACTCAGATATTACCCGTCCCAAGGTCGTCCCGCACCACTTTTATTTTGATTAACGCGTAAGTTTAAATGTGTTGCTATCCACAGACTGATGCTTTCTAAAACCCGCTGCGCACTTCTTTCGCTACTGACGAAGATAAGTAGGTGATCAAAAGTCTTTTAACAAAAAAAATGTAGTTAACTTCTTATATTCTGGTTACTGCAAGCACTTTATCATGTTAAGAAATGTTAAAAGACTTTTGAATGATTACTTACTTCTTTGCGCTTTATCAAGTCTTGGTACAGCAGTCCGATATAAACCATCATGCGCAGTGCCATGTATTTACCAACACGACTTTGAAATTCAATCAATAAATACAGGTAAACCCAGTCTTCACCGACTTTAACCTTCCAGATGATATCATCTTCGCGTTGTTGAAAATCATCACTCACATAAGAACCCGGCACTTTCTCAAGTGTTGAATAATCCAGGCTATGCAACCAATCATCCGGTATAAAACCGATGATAAGGTCTCGAACCAACTCCGGATTTGAAAATAAAAACTTGTAACTGCTGTCGTGTATTTTGCTCATGGGGAGATTATAAACCCTAAGTCGTTATAAACGTTGCGTTATTTTAAACAGGCTGTGTGGGTGTGAAGCCTTAAACTGTATTTTATATCGGCATTAAGTGGATGACGCGAGGCTTATCCACCCTACAAAATAGTCATGTAGGGTGTCATAAGCGTTAGCGTCATGCACCAGGGTTAGCTTTGCTGGCGTTATAGATTTTCAAATAAATAATTTTCATATTAACAGATACCATCCCATCAAGGGATATTATCTGTATGAGCTTACAGCTAAGCTAATTGGAAATTTAATTTCTGAAACTCTATAAATAATGTCTGGCTACCCACGTAAGGCGGGACAGTTTAAAATTAAGCTTTGCGTCTTGTCCCGGCTTACGTGGATGGTCATTTTATGTAACGATAACCGTGTCTTGTAGGGGCAATCCCTTGCGGTTGCCCTGCTCACATCTTGGCATTAAAGGGCAGGCGTAAAGCCTGCCCCTACAAAAAAATGTCTCGGCTTAAGCTCCGGTCTTGGGAAGCTGGAGCTTGGGAATCAACGCAATCAGCTCAAACATAAAAAACAAATAGTTTTGTAACAATTTATAACGAATAAGGTTAGATTGTGCGAGCGAAGCGAGCCACAACAGCTTGTTACAAATCATTCAGTGTTGACAAAAATAACCACCCATCCAAGAAACCTAAGCCCTACGCGTTATGCAGCCCCATTAACAGCCCAATAGTAACAAAAACCATTTATTAATACCCAATCATTTCATTTTTCATAATACAATTTGCTAATTACTATGTTAGGCTGCAATTTAAAATTGCACTTAGTGGCGGTTTCATTTACAGTAAATCGTGTATTTACAACAATATTTAGGTCGGTTAGGTAGGCGAAACTTCTTATGTGTCGTCTGCTTTACCTTTTATTTTAGTAGGCTGACAGGGGCCGGAAGATAATTATTAACACGGCATATCGGCTTTTCCTGACTGTCAGGAAAAGTCTGATTTACAACGACTACCATTAAACGCGATACATTTTCAGATAAATAATTTCTATGTCGACAGATACCATCCCTTCAAAGGATATTATCTGTATGAACTTAAAGCAATGCGAATTGAAAATTTAATTTATGAAAGTATACACATCATTTTTTGTAATTAAGCCGTCATAAAACCGCTATAGTATTATTCATTAAAAAAATAAAATTACCACAATTATTTGATGCTCATCTTTGAAAAAGATGACTGCTAAATACTTACAATTCATCCAAATTAATTGATGCTCTGCACATGCCCTATCAACATCCCAAGTTAAAAATAAAAAAACTGTATTTAATGAGCGGGCTGTTTTTATCCGCATTCAATACCGCTTTTGCGACAGAGAATCTGGCTTACCTTAGCCAAATAGGTGAGCGACAAAGCACCATTATTTTTCAATCCGGGCAAGAAAATCAGCTTCATCTTGAGCAAACCAATCAGTCAAGTGCATTAACCGAGCTGGGTAACTTGTCCCAATTATCACAAACCGGTCTGGCCAATAATATTACGGCTACTCAGGAAAATAGCTATAACCAAGCGACTATTGAACAATTGGGTAACGCCAATCAGGCG
>CAIQND010000787.1 GCA_903873045.1 uncultured Methylococcaceae bacterium
GTAGTAATGCCTAGCCAGGGGAAGATTGAGAGTTTTAATTCGCCTGTTACTGTCAGATCCCGGCCTGTTTTGTCTTTAACAGCTGCGGCAATCTCAGGTTTAAAGTTATTCGGATCAACGAAAAAGGGCAAGGTAAAGATTGTGATAACCAGCAGAACAGCTATGGCCGCAATGACGGATAGTATAATTTTAACGGGCTTTACCACAATGCTTTCCTGATTTTAAAAAAGTGTAATGATTGGCTATTATGGAATATCATGCAACACGGTTGCTAGTTAAATTCTAGCCAGAATCAATGAACATAATAATTAAAAAGGGGTGGAAAGATGTCGTTTTTAGCTATATTTGCCGGAATTGCTGTACTGGTGTGGTTTTATTTAACCGCAAAAGAAAAGGGTGAGCATCGTTTTAATTGGGCTATCGTAGGATTAATCGGTTATTGGCTTGCCTGGGGAGGTGTCAAGCTTTTGCTGGTTTTTTCAGGACTCGTTGCTAAAGGCAGTCTAATGGCTGCTCTGATTAATCAAACTCCCGTTATTTTTGCCATTGCAGTCGCTTTTTTTGTCAGAAAGAAATTACTGGCTGATGTCGCTGAAAAAAATAATCAGGGCTAATTCAAAAGGTTCAAGGTTTATGTGTTAACATTGAACCTTGAACCCTAAAGCTTAATTACAGTTTATCTGCATTTTTATCCAGGTATTCTGCAACGCCCGCAGGGCTTGCATTCATTCCTTTATCGCCTTTATTCCAACCAGCAGGACATACTTCGCCATGTTCTTCGTGGAATTGTAACGCATCAACCACACGAATTAATTCGTCAATATTGCGGCCTAAAGGAAGATCGTTAACGACTTGATGACGAACGACGCCACTACGATCAATCAGGAAAGAACCACGGTACGCAACACCGGCACCGGCCACTTCAACATCATAATCTTTTACGATAGAATGAGTTAAATCAGCTGCCATTGTGTAACGGACTGGACCAATACCGCCTTTATTGATGGGTGTGTTGCGCCATGCATTGTGGGTAAAATGAGAGTCAATAGATACTGCAACCACTTCAACGCCACGACTTTTAAATTCATCTATACGATGATCCAAAGCGATCAGTTCACTTGGGCAAACAAACGTAAAATCTAACGGATAGAAAAATACGATGGCATATTTACCGCTAGTTGTTTCAGAAAAGCAGAATGAATCAACTATTTGACCATCGCCCAGTACGGCTGGAACTGTAAAATCAGGTGCTTGTTTTCCTACTAATACGCTCATAGATTGTCTCCAAAAATATTGAAAAAGCAAAAGGTTATGGACTTTTTATTAGCCACTGTTTCAGTGCTAGTGGTATATTCTACACTGAATTAGTAGGTAATTGTCCAGTGTTGTTATAATTAATGTTAATTTTAACTTGCTTTTATGTCAACTTTAGCCATAATTTGTAATCAATGGATTACAAATTATGGCTACTTTGGATTTCCAGGACTGCTTTAAAGTTGGTCGATAAAGTCTTGCTGCCAGCTTCATATAAAATATAGATCTTGTCGAGGAGGTTTTCTATGGCAAAAAATAAACATATAACTGAACCAGATGTCTTTGGTTTTCAAGTACGTATCGTAAGGCGCGGCAAAGAAAGCAGCCGTTATTTCTCTCATAAATTGTGGGGTAACAAAAACAAGTCTTTAAATGCGGCCATTACTTGGCGAGACCAGATGCTGATCGTTTTAAAAGGCAGTAAGACCCGCTTTCTCAAACCGCCCAAAAATAAAACGACTACCGGTGTTACAGGCGTGTCCAGAACCATCAAGTATGATCATAGAAAAGATAAAAATTATCTGTGTTATACGGTTTTTTGGGTTTGCAAAGGCAAATCCAGAAATAAAACTTTTCAGGTGGGTAATGTAGAGAAAGTCACCGCAGATGATGAGCTACACGCGTTTCGCACCGCCAAGCTATTCAGAATTTGCTATGAAGTTTCAATTGATAACGATATTGAATTTTTTGATGACAAATTTGTTGGCTGGAAAAAAACACGGCTTTATGATGACGAGAATTTAAACGCAGTGTTGTAAGCGACTTTTATGCTTAACTTAACTGTGCATCAGGTAAGTTTAGCTAAGAGGGGAAAAACGCCGGGCAGGGTCGTTAAACAGGCTTGGAAAATCCTGTTTATTGACGCGCTTTTAACTGCTCGATAATTCCGTCCAGTTCATCCAGAGTTGAATAGGCAATGACTAATTTTCCTGAGCCGTTTTCCTTATGATCGATAATAACTTTAGCGCCCAACTTTGCCGTTAAATCATCCTGCAAACGCAAGGTATCATTATCAATGACTTTAACTTTGTGGATTTTTGGTTCGGCATGGCTTTCTTTAACCAATCGTTCCGTCACTCTTACCGTTAGACCGTCTTTAACCACTTTATTGGCCAGAGCTACTTGCTTAAGTCCATCCAAGGATAACAATGCACGTGCATGCCCCATTTCCAATTGATTGGTCAGTAATAATTTTTTTACATCAGGGTGCAAGTCCATTAAGCGCAATAAATTGGTAACGGTTGTTCGAGACTTGCCAATAGCTTCGGCTATATGCTGATGCGTCATTTCAAACTCATCAAGCAAGCGTTTTAACGCTTCAGCTTCCTCCAAGGGGTTAAGGTCTTCGCGTTGAATATTTTCAATCAGCGCGATAGCCATAGCGGCCCGATCATCAATTTCTTTGATGACTACCGGCACTTGGGTCAGGCCAGCCATCTGTGCGGCTCGCCAGCGACGTTCTCCGGCCACTATTTCGTATTTTTCATAGGCAATCAGGCGTACCACGATAGGCTGAATGATGCCTTGCGCCTTAATGGAATCAGCCAGTTCCTGTAATTTTTCAGGATTAATATCTTGGCGCGGTTGATACTTGCCCCGCTGCAAATATTCTATGGGCAGCGTTTGCAGATGATGTTTTTCCTCTTTAACTGAAGCATCGCCCAATAAGGCATCAAGACCCCGACCTAATCCGCGTTTGTTTGAAGACATTTTTTCTCTTTAATTAATTAACCCGCGAGGAAAATAGAGCAAAGTCCCCGCAATGTATTTATTGGAAGTCATTTATTGTTTTAAAAAAATCATCTTAATTTAAAGTCGGCGAACCATCGCTTCAAATTCATCAATCAATTTTTTTAAATCTTCAGCTTCTTGTACCAGATTAAGATTTTCTTGTTGCAGGGTTTCGATTAGCGCAAGCGCTAGTGTTTCTCGCTCATCCCTTTCTTTAAGAATCGCAGGCAGTTCTTGTAAACCTGCTAACCGTCCTGCCTGCCAACTGTCTTCAATAGCGATTATCTCATCGCTGTTTTCGGCAATTTTTTGCGTAACAACAGACTCAAAGGTATCCAGTCTTGTTACAACAGGGGCTTGCTCCTGTAGCTCATTTAAATCCGAAGCAACAGATGACAGATGATTACTCTTCTGGAGGGCATTAATCGGCAACGTTTGCAGTGGTTGTTTTTCTTCCGGAGAAGAAGCATTACCCAGCAAAGCTTCAAGCCCCCGCCCCAATCCACGTTTTTTTATACTCATGCCTGATCTTTTCTGAGCATTTCACCCGCCAAAGCAATATAGGCGATAGTTCCCCGTGATGATTTATCATACATTAGCGCGGGCAAACCATGACTGGGCGCTTCCGCTAAACGAATATTTCTGGGAATACAGGTTCTAAATACCTTATCCCCAAAATACCGGATCAGTTGCTCGGAAACGTCTTTGGTCAGACGATTTCTATCGTCATACATGGTTCTTAAAATGCCTTCCAGATGTAAATCCGGATTGACGGAATTTTGAATGTTGTGCAGCGTACTCATCAGTGCAGACAAACCTTCCAATGCGTAGTACTCGCATTGCATAGGTATCAACAAGCTGTCTGCTGCCACCATTGCATTTAAAGTCAGCATATTTAAAGACGGTGGACAATCTATCAGAATGTAATCGTAATCTGATTTTATCGGCTTTAACGCATCGGCAAGCCGCAATTCTTTGCGATCGGCATGAATTAATTTCACCTCGGCGGCCGTCAGGTCAGCATTGCCTGGAATCACCGAAAAGCCGATGGTTGGCACATGAATAACGGCTTCTGCCGCCGGCACATCTTCCATTAATAAATCGTAACTGGAATATTTGACTTCCTGTTTATCTACGCCACAGCCCATTGCCGCATTGCCTTGTGGATCAAGATCCACCAACAACACCCGACGCTTGGCAGCCGCTAAAGATGCCGCCAAATTCACACAGGTTGTCGTTTTTCCTACGCCACCTTTTTGATTGGATATGGCAATTATTTTTCCCACTAACTTACCTCGGATTCTTGAGTCAATTGTATTCTAACCAGACATCTTTCTGCGGTTATTCCTGGAACGTTGACAGGGATCAGCGTTGTTATGGCTGATTCCAGTTCTGGGACATCAGGTGCTTGTCCTTTCATGGCCAACAACACACCATCCTTGTTAAGTAAGTGCGCCGTTAATTGCACTATATCAGATAAACTGGCAAACGCCCGGGTAATGGCCGTATCAAAACCTTTTTCAGGGTGATATTGTTCCACGCGATTATGACAGACACTGACGTTAGCCAGCTTTAAGTCGATTATTGCCTGTTGTACAAAACGCGTTTTCTTGGCATTACTATCCAGTAAAATAAATTCAATATCAGGTAAGTAAATCGCCAGCGGAATACCCGGCAAGCCCGCACCCGTACCTATATCAATCACCCGTTTGCCTTCAATAAAAGGCACAATGGCCAGACTATCCAGTAAATGCAGACGCACCATAGCTTCCTTGTCTCGTATGGCGGTCAGATTATAAGCTTTATTCCACTTTTCAAGCAGTTTTATAAAGCCCAGCAGTTGCTCTACCTTGCCTTCATCAATCGACAGATTAAGCGATTCAAGACCGGAAACCAAAATTTTTCTACACGTTTCCATTAGGCGCTCTTCTTTTTTAAATAAACCAACAACAGGGAAATGGCCGCAGGAGTCATGCCAGGGATGCGTGAGGCTTGGCCTAACGTTTCCGGGCGCTGCGCTTTAAGTTTTTGGCTCACTTCGTTGGACAATCCGGGCACACCCGTATAATCAAGGGCATCCGGGAGTCGTAAATGATCATAACGCAGCGCCTTGTCAATGTCAGTTTGTTGTCTGACGATATAGCCTGCATATTTAGCCTGAATTTCAACTTGCTCACCGACCTGCTCAGTAATCGCCTCGCCGCCTTCCAAAAATGATAGCAACCGTTCTACATCCACTTCGGGTCGTCGTAATAATTCCATCAAATTAGCTTCTTTTAGTAACGGCTTACCCCAGATTTCTGCAACCTGTAGGGCCTCTTCAGTGTCGGCTCTGACCCATTTCTTTTTTAAGTCATCCTGCAAGCCGGAAATGGCCGCACGTTTAATCTCAAAAGCTTGCCAACGCTCATCATCAACCAAGCCTAATTCACGGCCTTTTTCGGTTAAGCGCAAATCGGCATTATCTTCCCGTAACAATAAACGGTATTCGGCACGACTGGTAAACATACGATACGGCTCTTGCGTGCCACGAGTAATCAGGTCATCAATCATTACGCCGATATAGGCTTCATCACGACCTGGACACCAGCTTTCCAAACCCATAACCAAACGCGCTGCGTTGAGTCCCGCAATCAAACCTTGGGCGGCGGCTTCTTCATAACCGGTGGTGCCATTCACTTGCCCTGCAAAAAACAAAGCGTCCATGTGTTTGGTTTCCAACGACATTTTTAAATCCCGAGGATCAAAAAAGTCATATTCAATGGCATAGCCCGGACGGATAATTTCGGCATTTTCAAAACCCAACATGGAACGCACAAACTCATACTGCACATCAAACGGCAAGCTGGTGGAAATGCCATTGGGATAAATCTCGTTGGTATCCAAACCTTCCGGTTCGACAAAAATCTGATGTGACTCCCGGTCGGCAAAACGAACAATTTTATCTTCAATCGACGGACAATATCGCGGCCCAATACCCTCAATAATCCCCGAATAAAGTGGCGATCTATCCAGACCGGCACGAATAATATCGTGGGTTTGATTGTTGGTGCGAGTGATATGGCAAGGTATTTGTCTGGGATGCTGTTCACGTCGGCCCATAAAAGAAAATACGGGAACCGGCGTGTCGCCGTGCTGTTCTTCCAACTTGCTAAAATGGATGGTTCTGCCATCAATACGCGGCGGCGTTCCGGTTTTTAAGCGGTCAATGCGAAACGGTAATTCGCGTAACCGGTCCGCCAAAGCAATAGAGGCTGGATCACCGGCACGGCCACCGCTATAATTTTCCAAACCGATATGAATTTTACCACCCAAAAAGGTGCCGGTTGTTAATACCACAGCTTTCGCCATGAAACTTAAGCCCATTTGGGTTTTAACACCGACTACTTTATTACCGACCACAATTAAATCAGCGACCGTTTGCTGAAATAATGCCAGATTAGGCTGATTTTCCAGCGTACTTCTAACCGCCTGCTTATACAACATGCGATCTGCCTGAGCGCGAGTCGCCCTAACTGCGGGGCCTTTACTGGCATTTAATATACGAAACTGAATGCCACCAAGATCAATCGCTTTCGCCATAATCCCGCCCAAAGCATCAATCTCTTTAACCAAATGGCCTTTGCCTATCCCGCCAATCGCAGGATTGCAGCTCATTTGCCCCAAGGTTTCTATGTTTTGCGTCAACAATAATGTATTCGCACCACAACGGGCGGCAGCCAAAGCGGCTTCAGTACCCGCATGACCTCCACCTACCACAATCACGTCAAAATCTTTTTTAAATTTCACAAGCTTTTTTTACTCAGAGTCGCTATATTAATACACGTCAAGTTAGACGTACTTTTGACTATTATAAGAGGTAAACCATGAAACACCGTAACAATCCTGACAAAATAGATTATGCCCCCATTCAAAACCCGGTTGCCAAGTTCGCACGCCAGTTTAATAAGGCGCATGTCTTTGAAGATAAAAACAAATACCATCGTAATGCAAAGCACAGGAAGCAGGAGGCTTCGCTAATAACTCTGGACAGAATTATTAGCGAAATTTCCTGCTTCTTCTTTCAACCCCTGCATTCCACCAAAAGCCTCTGGTAAAATTGTCATTTGCGCTCATTACTGCGGACTTGTTGTCGCTCTTTCATCTCATTGACCAAATCCAAAGAGGCTTGCCAACAGCCCTGACAGAACATTTGAAAAGTGTCCCGTAACGCGGATTCTGGTAATAACGCCTTACCTGCTTGGGCGGAACCTACTTGAAGATCATAAGCCGAAAGACATTGCAAATAATCACGTCGCCGGGTTCGGTCAATTAAAATGGGCGGAAAACCCGATTTTAAAACCGGCAAGTTCGCAACCAGTCGTGCCATCCGGCCATTACCATCTGCAAAGGGATGAATGCGCACAAAGGCTTGATGCAGGTTGGTATAAGCCATCAAAGCGGCCTCTTTATTTAACGGGGCGTTCAACGCGTCATTCAACATTGCCAACCATTCCGTCATCAATACCTGCACATCCACTGGCGACGCATAATCTATAAACGTCTGTTTACCCTCAAGTGTCAAAGCATTGGTGCCATTAGGCTCCCGTTTCCATGCCCCAATCGGTTGATAAATATCGATGACAATCGCTGTTTGCACGGCACGGTGCAACAAGAATAAATCATCTTGGCCAATCGGATCATTGCGCTGAAGCAAGCGATAAAGTAATTCAATCGCGTGGGCATGACCGACAACTTCGCTGTGATCTTTTAGTGGTTTGCCAGATATGGTTAAACCTTCCGCCAATACAAATGCCGTTTCACCCAAAGTCAGGGTATTACCTTCCAATGCAGTGCTGGTATATGTCCACAAATCGCGTAACTGAGCCAGTAACCCGACTTTCAGATCATGATCCAACCCATCCAGAAATGTCATTCACCGATCTCCATTTTTTCATAAAATTAATTAAAGCGTATGTTGTTTGTATTTGCACAACAAATACCGCCAGTCTGTTGGAACAATCACTAACCATAACTCTATTATGCCTTGCAAGCTAAAATAACTTACTTGTTATTTTGACTTAAAAAGCAAAAAGCGGTTATTCCTCAATACATTCAATGCCAGACATTGGAATGATAATTCTATTATTAAGATAGGGGGGCTTCACAATATTGACTATTTTTGCAATGCCTGAAATTTTGTCAAAATATCAAATACCCGCTCATAAGGTTCAATTTCACCAGCATAATTTGCACATTTAAACGAGTCAGCTGCCTCAATATAACGCAGTGGAATTGAAGCTGTATTAAGCCTGAAAAGCCATCACTATAGAACCTAGAGCCTACGACTCCAATAAAAAATAACCAAATAATATAAATTTTTCCTTTTTATTGTAATTTTAAAACTAACAACTAAACTCTAATTGCTTCTGTTAAATGCTTCATGTTTTAAACGTAACACCTTATTATTTAATATGAAAATATAAATAATAACGTGAAAGAGCGCGGTGAGTGGATATATTTTTAAGCTTAATGGAACGTAATCGTTTTAAAATCCATTAGAAAAATTGAAGCCTAAAGGTGAAGTGTTTAATTTTAAAGCGCATGTCACGCTTGGATAAGTGGGCTACCCACTTTAGCCGGGACATTTTTTGTAGGGGCAGGCTTTACGCCTGCCCTTTAATGCCACGATGTTAGCAGGGTAACCGCAAGGGATTACCCCTACAAGACACCGATATCGTTACATAAAAGGCCATCCACGTAAGCAGGGACAAGCCGCAAGGCTTAACTTTAAACTGTCCCGCCTTACGTGGGTAGCCGATAAGTTTGCATGATTAAAGAAATGATAAAGCCAAACTTAGTGAGATAGGGACGGAAAATAACCGGACTTTTTAAGCGCTTTTGGTTGGATTGTAATTTTAAAAATAAACCTAAAACTTAATGGTAAAAAAATGAAAAATAAATTGATAGCTGGATTTAATGAATCGAAAGCCATGCGGAAATCTGTACTATTAATGGCAGTATTGGGTGTTTTTTCGTTGCCCTCACAAAGTTTTGCATCAGTTAGCACCTATACTGATCAATCTGCTTTTATTTCCCAAGGTGTCATTGCCTTTGATTCGAATTTCAAGGATTTCGGAACATATTACGGTTTTCCTGCGAACCCTTTTACCAGAGGTGACGTAACTTACACTTCCACACAAAACCTAACAGTGGGGTCTTCTACCCCATATACAACAACCGAGCCACTTATCGGAAATAAAGATTGGACTCCGATCACGGGCACCATAGCAGTAGCAGCGAAGTATAATATGTTTGGTTTTAATATTGGATCTTACAAAGCCAGTCCAATCAGTATTACCTTGAATACCATCGCGAACAACACCGCGAATAGTTACACTTATTCAGGCTTGACTTTTGCAGACGTAGAAGCTGGATTACTTGATTACAAAGGTTTTATCGCTACGCCTGGAGAATATTTTACTGGATTTATAATATCTGCCGATAACGGTACTGGTTATTTTCCTGCCATTACCAATGTTGCAGTGGGAAATGTAGCTCCCGTTCCAGTACCTGCCGCAGTCTGGCTATTTGCATCGGGCTTATTAGGTTTAGGCGCTTTACGTAAAAAAACTCAAGCATAATTTTATCCAAACTCGCATAACACCATGACAGCCCTTGCATCACGGTGACTCAAAACTAAAGCCATCTCATCTGAAATGGCTTTTTTTATACCACAAAGCCGTTTAGGGTCTGTAAATCACATCACTCCAAACGCTGCCCATCATTGACAATACCCTCGAAAAAAAGACATTAGGTTATTTCTGCGAAAGAACTTACCCATTAGACGAATCCAATCGCTTGCTTGATTGGGAAAATCCTACTTTTAATGGGTAAAATATGCTCCGGAAATCACCTTCAGACACCCAGATCTCTACTCAAATCTCCGATTCCATAGCGTTAATAAAAAATTATAAAAATTAGATA
>CAIQND010000788.1 GCA_903873045.1 uncultured Methylococcaceae bacterium
AGTATTGGTCAAGACCGGCGCTTTTTATACCGTTATATGCCCACGCTTGAGGCGTATTTTCATTATCGAAATATTGATGTATCAACGCTTAAAGAACTGGCGGCAAGATGGGCGCCGGCTGTAAAAGACGGCTTTAATAAAGAATCCAAGCATCAAGCCCTGGACGATATTATTGAATCCATTGAAGAACTGCGTTATTACCGGGAACACTTTATCAAGTTTTAACCATGAATCAAATAATAGCGATTGCATTAGGAGGAGCTTGTGGCGCGGTCGTGCGCTTTTTAGTTTCTACCGGTCTTTATCAATGGCTGGGTAGGGGCTTTCCTTATGGTACGTTGGTCGTTAATGTGGTGGGTTCATTTTTAATCGGTTTACTCACCGAAGCACTTATTTTGCAACGCATCGCTATTACCCTGGAATATAGGGCCGCTATTTTGGTGGGTTTTATTGGCGCATTTACAACCTTTTCCACTTTTTCCCTGGAAACTATTTATCTGCTGGAGCAGGGCAGTTTAAACAAAGCGGCTTTAAATATAGTGGTCAGTGTGGTTGGCTGTTTATTGGCGGTCTGGATGGGTTTGCTGTGCGGCAGAACGTTATTTTTGTATTCCGGTGGCCTGTTTCATTGGAGTGGTGGCGTTATTCCTTTCGCACTGTTGATAGTCAATGCCATCGGTGCTTTTTTAATTGGCATTATCGCGACTATCTTGTTACAAAAAGTAGCGCTTTCCATGGAATACCGCGCCGCTATTATGGTGATCATGGTCGGTGTTTATTTAACGTTATCCGGTTTGTATTTAATTTTGTTTTTAATTGAGCACGGTTATTCATTTGAGTCCCATACCAACTTAATGCTGGGTACTTTTGTAGGTAATGGCTTAAGTTGTCTTTTTGTTATTTGGCTGGGTTTATTAGTGGGTAAGCAGATATGAGCACAAAAGAAGTCACTATCGCCAGAATTTATACACTGGAAGGGCATGACCAGTTAAATCAGGCGTTGGATATTCTGCATGATGAAGAAAAAATCCAGGGGGTTACTATTATTCGCGGCATTGCCGGTTTTGGTAGAAATCGAGACATACATACGTCATCCTTGCTGACTTTATCACTGGAACTGCCCTTGATTATAGAGTTTTATGATGAGCCGGAAAAAGTGGCAAAAGCCATACACACGTTAACATCGCGGCTTGATCTTAAACATATCGTTAGCTGGTCTGCAATGGCTTTTATTGAAGATAGCGATTGATTAGGAACATGCATAAAATAACTTGAGATCCCCTCACCCCAACCCTCTCCCGGTGGGAGAGGGAGCAAGCAAGATGCCTAAGTTATTTCATGTGCATTCCTTAGGGGCTTTCTCTGTTTTAAGGTAAGTCGCTGCTATATATTTTTCTTTACGCGTTTTAAATCCGGGTTCAATTCAACGGGTGATATGACCGATTGGTTCGCTATCCGGGGAGTTGTTTGATTACTGTTCAGGGTTAGTGACAAGAACGGGTCAGTCACTTTTATTAAATCAGTTACTTTAGGCAAGGTTATGTCAGTTAGCCGAGATAATGCGGTTTTTTGCTCATCCAGCATGAACAAGGCTCTTCTTTTCAAAGGCGCATGTGCGGTTGTTACCGATGCAGATTCATTAACAAATTGAGCGATACTGTTCAATCGTTTATGTAATTGCTCGGCATTAGCGGCCGGCATTAGAAAGGTGTAGGGGCCGTCAGTGGCAAGTTTGGGATCAAGATAGCCGGGGTTAAGGCGACTGAATTGCTCATAACCAAGATTGGCCATTTCGGCTACTTCTTTAAATTCTTTTTCAGCCAAGTAGTCAATGTCATGCTTGCGATCAATTTTGACTTTAACAAAATAAGGCTCGTTTCTAATTTTGGCAAACTTTAATCCATGCGCGTCAGGGTTAGCAAATATACTGGATAATGCCAAGAGTCGGGGAACATACTCTTGGGTTTCTTCAGGCAAGCGCAAAGACCAGTAATCAGTGTCTATACCTTCAGCGACATTACGACTAATCGCGTTATCCACGGTGCCCAGGCCGCAATTATAGGCCGCCAAAGCAAGCAACCAGTCACCATTAAAATGCTGATTAAGAAATGACATATAACGCATGGCCGCCTGAGTGGAGGCTGTAATATCAAGCCTGTCATCATACTGCCCACTTTGATGTAAATCAAAATCAAGTCCCGTACTGGGAATAAACTGCCAGAGTCCGGCTGCGCTTTTGGGCGATTGTGCAGTCGGCTGATAAGCGCTTTCTACAATAGGTAACAAGGCCAGTTCGTAAGGTAATTTATGTTGACTGAGACTTTCGACGATGTGATAAAGATAGGGGCGTGCACGATCAGTCACTTGATAAAGATAGCTGCTGTGTTGAGCGTACCAAACGATATGCTTATTGACCCGCTCATACTTAATGGTTTCTTTGGTGTCGAGCGGGATTAGCTTTGTTAGGTGTTGTTCGACAGGTTGTTGTGAGGTGTTTTCATCGTGCGGAATTAACCTCGTTAAGTGTTGTTCAACAGTTTGTTGTGCTGTATTTTCCGTATTTTCTGCGTTATCAAAATATTTTGATTGAACCGGCTTATCCGGCTCCGAAGTAGAGTTTACCAATAGTTCAGCGGGAATTCTTAAGTCCAGCCTGTGCAGTCTTGGATTTAAG
>CAIQND010000789.1 GCA_903873045.1 uncultured Methylococcaceae bacterium
ATCCTCGGAGACCCCTATTTGTTTCGGTAGCGGCAAGCCAAAATGCAGGTACGCATTTCGGGTAACAACTCGTCCACGGGGTGTACGCATAATAAAACCTTGTTGCAACAAATACGGCTCCAATACATCTTCAATGGTGCCGCGTTCTTCACTGATTGCCGCCGCCAGGGTGTCAAGACCCACCGGGCCACCGTCAAAATTGTCAATCATGGTCATCAGTAACTTTCGATCCAGCGCATCAAAGCCGTTACTATCCACTCTCAACATGTCCAGAGCCTGAATGGAAACTTCTTCCGTAATATTGCCATTGCCTTTTACTTCAGCATAATCCCGCACCCGTCGCAGCAATCGGTTGGCAATTCGGGGCGTACCCCGAGAACGGCGGGCAATTTCATACGCACCCTTCTGCTCCATGGCAATTCCCAAGACTTTAGCCGAACGAATGGCAATACTGGCTAGTTCATCAACCGTGTAAAACTCCAAGCGCTGCACAATGCCAAAGCGATCACGCAACGGAGACGTCAGCAAACCGGCGCGGGTTGTTGCGCCGACTAGCGTAAAAGGTGGCAAGTCCAGCTTGATTGAACGGGCGGCAGGCCCTTCACCAATCATAAGATCCAGTTGATAATCTTCCATAGCCGGATATAAAATTTCTTCAACCGCAGGACTCAAGCGATGTATTTCATCAATAAACAATACGTCATGCGGTTCAAGATTAGTCAGCAGGGCAGCAAGATCACCTGCTTTATCCAGCACAGGCCCTGAAGTCTGGCGAATTTTAACACACATTTCCGCTGCAATGATATTGGCTAGTGTTGTTTTACCTAATCCTGGCGGACCAAAAATCAATACATGATCCAAAGCCTCTTGACGAGCGGTTGCCGCTTGGATAAAAATCTCCATTTGCGCACGCAATTCTTTCTGCCCAACATAGTCCGCCAGCCGCTTTGGACGGATGGCGCGGTCTTGCCGCTCTTCATCGGTATTACCGCGAGCGGTTATCAGCCGGTCACTTTCAATCATCTGACTGCGCCTTGTAATGCCAGCCTGATAATATCTTCACAACTTTTACCTTCGGCACTGATATTTTGCACCATTTTACTAGCATCCAAAGGCTTATAGCCCAAGGAACACAAGGCACTAACCGCCTCCTGTTTCGGATTACCTATTGCAGGTGTCGTTGCCCCCGTTTTGTTGGTACTTGTTGCGACCGAATCAGCCAAATCCGGCAATCGGTCACGCATTTCAATAACCAGACGTTCCGCCGTTTTTTTGCCGACCCCCGGCAAACGCACCAACGCTTGTGTATCGTTATCCTGAATACAGCGATGAAATTCTTCCGCACTCTGACCGGATAAAATAGTTAACGCCAACTTGGGGCCGACGCCATTCACCTTAATCAAGGTTCTAAATAAAGTACGTTCAGCTTCCGCAGAAAAGCCAAACAAGATATGGGCATCTTCCCGAACAACCAGGTGAGTATGTAATTTTATCTCTGAGTTGATGGCAGGCAGGTCATAAAAAGTCGTCATCGGCGCTTCCACTTCATAACCGACACCCTGCACATCCAGCACCAAAAAAGGCGGCGCTTTATGAACCAATATACCGCGTAAAAAACCGATCATCTCGATACCCCTTGCTTGCCCAACATAATGGCAGTTTGCTGATAATTGGCATGACAAATGGCTATACCTAAGGCATCACTGGCATCCAACGATAATTCTCCTTGAACATTTAGCAGCATTTTTACCATGTGTTGAACCTGAATTTTATCGGCAGCGCCCTTCCCTACCACCGCTTGTTTGACTTGCCGCGCCGCATATTCAAATACCGGAATCACTTTGGTTTGCACCGCACAAATGGCAGCACCCCGCGCCTGACCCAGTTTAAGCGCAGAATCCGCATTTTTATGCATAAAGACTTGTTCTATGGCCA
Source organism: uncultured Methylococcaceae bacterium (assembly GCA_903873045.1). Lineage (GTDB taxonomy): Bacteria > Pseudomonadota > Gammaproteobacteria > Methylococcales > Methylomonadaceae > Methylobacter_C. Next base: position 1,936 of record CAIQND010000789.1, read on the forward strand.
TCTGCTCCGGCTGATAGTTATCGACAATTTCCAAAATGCCGTCAAAGATTTGTTTAAGCCGATCCGGA
>CAIQND010000790.1 GCA_903873045.1 uncultured Methylococcaceae bacterium
ACTTTGTTCTTTTTGATAGGCCGCATGTAAAGCCTGGATAAAATCCAGCGGATGATAGTAGGAAATAAATTGCAGTGAATCAGCGATACTTTGGATAAAGTCGTCTTGGCGAATAAGGGTCATTGAATTTTTCCTGTGTGCGGTCAAGGCTGATTAAGGAGGTAAGAAGATTAACTGCGCACCACGAAGACACGAAGAACACGAAGAAAAAACCAAGGTAAAATCTTCGTGCTCTTCGTGTCTTCGTGTCTTCGTGGTGTGATGGTTTTGTGGTTTTAAGCTATGTTTTAAGTTAATGCGAAGATTTACTCGTCCAACTCTTCAGCAAGAAGCTTGGACTTTTTACCGTAATTGGGTGCAATGCTGATCAGTAGCGTGAGCAAAGTCGCAACATAAGGAACGGCTTGTACAGACAATACCGCTATCCATAATTTACCGCTTAAATTATCAAAATGCTCAACAGAACTCATGGCATAAATACCCGCACTTAACAATATCAGCAAAAATAATTCCTGTCTGATAGCGATTAATCCGGTAAACAACGGCCCTTGTTTTTCATATTTGGGTGTCCGCATAAACGGCTTACCGGAAGTAAACAAGCCTTGCACCGTACCTCGGGCAACAGTATGGGTTAACGACAATCCGGTTAATGACGCGCCCAATGATTGCCACACAGAACACGGAACACGCGCCTGATACAACCATAAACCACGCAGAATTTTAAAGCTGAACAAGCCGACGGTGGGTAATAAAAACACATTGGCAGGCAGTTCGCTGTGTATCGGATCACTCAGTATTATTGCGGTTAAAATCAAGCTGGCGGTGGTAAACAATAAAGCCAACGCATCAGAAAACCACGGCAACCAACCGGCAATAAAATAATAGCGCTGTGCCGATGTGAGTGGCGATTTTTTAGTGGGTAAAAAACTGCGCCAATGGCCCTTGATAATTTGCATGGCACCATAAACCCAGCGAAAACGTTGCGTCATATAACCAGACAGGGTGTCGGGCATCAGCCCTTTACCAAACGAATCCTTCACATAAACAGAGTCATAGCCTGCTTCATACAAACGCAAACCCAACTCGCTGTCTTCACAAATACACCATTCTGCCCAGTTACCCACTTCCAATAAAGCCGATTTTCTAATCATGGTCATCGTGCCATGCTGAATAATGGCGTTGTATTCGTTTCTTTGCACCATGCCGATATTAAAAAAGCCCGCATATTCCCAGTAACAAAAGGATTTAAAAGAGCTTTGATCGCGGTCACGATAATCCTGCGGCGACTGCACAAAACCGACGTTTTCATTATCAAAATACGGCACCATACTGTTAAGCCAATCCGGCGATAAAATATAGTCACTGTCAATGACCGCAATAATTTCTGCATCACTGGCCGTTTGTTCAAGTGCATGGTTGATGGCACCTGCCTTAAAACCAGGCCAGTTTTCCAGATGGAAAAATCGGAACATAGGGCCCAGTCGTTCACAATCATCTCGTACTGGCTCCCATACCGCAGGATCTTTGGTGTTATTGTCCATCACCAACACTTCAAGATTGGGATAATCAACTTTCGCCAAAGCCTCAAGCGTTTTACGCACCATCATGGGCGGCTCATTATGAATGGGCAAATGCAGTGAAACTTTGGGATATTTAAACTCAGCCGAGGGTTTTAGGGGCTGAAAGGTTCTGGCTGTCTTTTTATGCCAAATCACTTCCGCAATTTCAAGACTTTCTATCAGCAAGATGACAACCGCCATTATCTGCATCAACAACATAACGCCAAAAAATACCATACTGAGGTTGGTTTGATATTGCTGAGCACCAATAGAGGCAGACCAAAAAATCACCGAAACAGCAAGATTGGCACACACGCCAAAAAACAATATGCCGGGGAGTTTTAAAGTGCTTCGGGTAAATAAGAAAAACCCCATTAGCACCACACTAAAACCAGCCGCGCCAGTCGCCCAGTTTTTCCAGCTTGGCATAGTCAAAACATCGGCATCCATAGGATATTTAGGTTGTCGATCGGCGTTAAAAATGCCCCAATAAGCACCCGCTGAACCTTCTATAGACTTTTTCCAAGGCTGATCAAAGGCTTCGACAATATAATAAGTGACTTTTTCAGTATCGGCTCGATTAAGAAATTCACGCAGGAATTTTGCCTGATTGGATATAGATGCTTCCGCATGTTTAAACGGTTGACCATCCGAAGGCCAGCCAACTTCTGTGATAATAATCGGTTTGTTGGGGTAAGCTTGCTGAACGGCATGGTAACGATCAAAAACATAATCAACAGCGTCATCTGCCGCAATACCTTCCCAATAAGGTAAAATATGCACCGCTATAAAATCAACTTCGGCAGCCAAATCCGGATTTTTCAACCAGATATCCCATGTCTCTGAAGTACTCACAGGACGCCAACTGCTTTTTTTAACTTCCCGGATATAATCAATCAATGCTGCTTTAGTAATATCAGCACGCAACAAGACTTCGTTGCCCACCATCAGCCGAATAATTTTAGGATTATCCTGGCGCCCCACCTCAATTAAGGTTTCAACTTCCTGGCGATTTTTTTCCAGATCACCATCAATCCATGCACCTAAGGTTGTATTTAAATTATGCTTGGCCGCAAGCACTGGAATCTTGTCCTGGCCTTTAAGTACGCTGTAAGTTCGAATGGCATGAACCTTATCGGACAATAAAGCCAGATCGTTGTCCATATCGGCCTCACTCGGGTAGGTCGTACCATTTTGCGTATCTTCCTTGCGCATGGGGTCGTAGGTAACCCCCAGCGTGGTCTTGGTCCATGGCTCTAATTGCAAGGGGTTATTGATATAACTCCAAATACTGAAATTAATAACAACGAGCAATGCGACTACAAATAGAACAGCTATCTTTCTTTTCATCTGGGTATTGGAATTATCGCCTGAAGCGAATATCAAGTGTTTGATTGAGGATTGTTATTGGGGTCTAACGGTTTGACTTAAGTAATCCCGCTTAAAATAACGACTGTATTGATCAGCAACTTATTGGTCAGGCATTGCTTAGAGCAACATAAATCCGACTGAAGCCGCTCAAACAGAAGATTATTTATCATTGGAAATCACCTTTTTCCTGATCTTTACAATAAATTAAAATAAAGACACATAATATCTTACACGCGTTATAAAATTAACAATAAATTATTTAACCAGTCAGATTCTGACCATCGCTGTACTTTAGGTAGATTCACTGATTAAATTTTTTACAGACGATGAATCTCTGAAAACAGCCTATTCTTGGGCTGCATGGAATATCGCTTACTTAAAACAAACCACCTACCTGAATGGCCTTTTTTCCGGATAAAAACTTAACCAGTTTAACCGCATGATCATCCCCTTTTATTATTTCCAAGGGATGACCGTGCAGCTTGATACTGGTTCCCGGCTCAGGAATGGTTTCCATAAATTCAATAATAAGCCCGTTAAGTGTCTTTGGCCCTTGGGTGGGTAAAGACCATTGCATAACGCGGTTTAATTCTCTAACCGTAATAGTGGCATCAACCAGATAACTACCGTCGCTTTGCTTTCTGGCAGTCACATCGTCCGTGATCAATTCACCGACTATTTCTTGTAACAAGTCGTCCAGGGTAACCAAGCCCTGCACATCACCGTACTCATCGACAACCAGACCTATGCGAACCTTTTCACTTTTAAACCTGAGCATTTGAGTATGCACCGGGGTATTTTCAGGAATAAATGACGGCTGGGTCAGCAGATTTATGATGGATTGTTTATCAAAATCAGCCTGATTAACCAGTGTCAGCACCTTCCTTAAGTGTAAAAAGCCCACTACCCGATCTATACTTTTTTTATAAACGGCTAATTGCGTGTGTGGACTGACTTTGATTTTTTCAATAATCTCTTCAATCGATGCTTCAAGGTCAACCCCCACAATTTCATTTCGGGGTGTCATAATATCTTCAACGGTCGCGGACTCAAGATCCAGTATCCCCAGCAGCATTTTTTGATAACGTGGCGGAATTGAGCTTTCAGCTTCAGTAATAATGCTTTTTAATTCTTCTTTGTTCAATCCGTGATGACTGCTTTTATTAACATCAACACCCACCATTCGCAGTAACAAATTGACAAATAAATTAACGACCCAAACGACTGGATAAAATATTTTCAGTAACGGGGTATAAATCCAGGCAGCAGGAAAAGCAAGCAATTCCGGCTTAATCGCTGCCAATGTCTTGGGTGTCACCTCTGAGCAAACAAGCATAACCAATGTCAAAATTCCAATAGCAATCGCGATGGCAGATTCATCATTGGCGTAAAATTTAATAGCGATGACTGTCGCTATGGATGCCGCAAAATTATTAACAAAATTATTAAACAGCAAAATTAAACCCAGAAAACGATCCGGCCTTTGCAATAATTTATGTGTTTTTATCGCACCAGGGTGCTTAAGCTTAACTAAATATCTTAAACGATAGCGGTTTAAGGACATTAAAGAAGTTTCTGATCCGGCAAAAAAAGCAGACAAAATCAGCATAAAGGCAAGTATGCCAAACAGCATACTAAGGGGCATATCGTTCAAAGAAATGGTACTCTCGGGTTATGAAAACAGGTCTAGTGTCCATGATGAGAATTTTTTGTCAAGCCCGAATGTAAAATAGCAGGGTATTTACGAGTGAGTGACAACCCTTTAAACAGGGCATAAACAAACTAATGCACCGCCTGTATTGTTATTGCGACAGAATTAAGAAATCATTTTACCGGTATTGACAGGGGAAATTATTTTTACATTTCATCCAACTTCAGACCCCATGAAGCGCACCGAAGGACTGCTAATGTTAGATGTTGCCAGCCAATTTAAAAAATGCACATCAACTTTAGATAACTCACAATAAATGCCACCCAATCGCTGCTGCCATAAAAAGCAACCCGGAGATGACGCTGGCAAAGCTGAAAGCGCAAAAAGTAGCAGCAATTCAGAGTCTAACCCATCAAAACAGACCAAGCAATATCCATAAAACACTAGACAAAATCGGCTCTTCTGACTTTGGCGTGATCAATAAAATATTTAAAAAACAATATGATACACCTATTAATAGCTTGGAAGATTCTAAAATAATAACCACTTTTTCGTTTTTGTAATATTTATAACTGATTGTTTTATATTAGAATTAATAAATACCTCCCCTTGGTATAGCATTTTAGGTGC
>CAIQND010000791.1 GCA_903873045.1 uncultured Methylococcaceae bacterium
AAGCCAAAATACTGTTGATTTAAGTCATTCACATTTTAATGTTTAAAAATAATACTATATTTTTCAATGTGTTGAATTCATGTGTTTTTTGATAAGTACATGGATTTGATAGTAATAGGGCTTAGCTTGATGCGTATGGGCTAAAGCCACTCCCACAATTCTACAAACAACCTTAACTTAATGGCAGTGAACCTGCGCCTGCAACCCGTTGATAGCTTAACTAATATTCTATCAGTTTACAAATCGTCAACCATCAACAGCTTGTAAATCCCATAGGCTGGTTCTTCATAAGGATGAATAACCAGTAGCGTTTGCACAATGTCCTTGATTAGGGCATCGGTACAAATCATTTCCACTTTATATTCAACGACTTTTTCCAGTTGATTAATCTGCCCAATAGTGGGGTGACTATTTGCCAACGGCCTGAATTGCCCTACACCTTGCACTTGCCAACAGCACTGATCATAAGCTTTGTAATGCCCTGCACCTTTTGCAAACAAGGCATTTTTTACCGGTTCAAGATGCGTTTCCGGAACGTAAAAACTCAACTTATACATAGACTGTTACGCTGTTTGATATTGCAAAGAGGCTCGCACACACCGTAAAACGCCGTAACTGTACTGACCATCAAACAGCTCATAAACTGGTTTTAAAGCATTTTGTTGCTCGACTGGGAGACTTAAAATAGCTTCTTCAATTCGTTTTATTTCCGGATCAGGTAGTTCCACGACATCGCGTAATACCAGTAGCCCTTGCTCTAACGCTTGCGATAAGTGATTATAAATCGTCTCTTCTTTGTAGCCCCGTTTTTGGGCAATCTGTTGAATGGTAAAACCGAGTTTAAACAAATCTGCTGATTCTGTCACGGTATCTGATATCGTGTGCTCGCCAACATAATCGCTAATAACCGCCAAAAACTGATCCGCATAAAGCTTGAGTTTTTGCTCACCGACACCGGATATTAAAGCCATTTGTTGGCGATTGGCGGGCTTGGTTTCAAGCATGGCGGTCAGGGTTGCGTCATTAAAAATAATGTACGGCGGCACATCCTGGGCATCGGCAATTTCTCGACGCTTGGCGCGTAACGCCTCCCATAACTCACTATTGCTCCCACCTCTGCTCACTGATTTGCTGGCACCCTTTTTACGAAGCCTGCTTTTTTCGGGCTTTATGTCTTTGCGTAACATCAACTGTTGTTCGCCACGCAAAATGGGGCGACAGGCATCAGTGAGTTGCAACACCCCAAAATGATCAAAATTAACGGACACCAGACTCCGTGCGACCAACTGCCTAAACACGGAAGACCATTGTTGTTCATCCAGCTCTTTGCCTATGCCAAACGTGGATTGTTTGTCGTGGGCAAAACCGATAATCCGTTCGGTTAGTTTACCGCGTAGGACATCAATTAAATAACCCACACCAAAGCGTTGTCCGGTGCGATAAATACAGGATAATGCCTGTTGTGCAACCAAGGTTCCATCCCAGGTTTCTACGGTTTCCAAACAGGTATCGCAATTATTACAAGGCTGCTCAAGATGATCGCCAAAATAACGTAATAACGCCTGTCGCCGACAATGCACTTGCTCACATAAGGCCAGCATGGCATCGAGCTTGTGCATTTCCAGACGTTTATGGGCTTCATCGGCGTTGGAATCGGCCAACATTCGCCGCAACGTAATAACGTCTTGCAAGCCATAAGCCATCCACGCATTAGCGGGCAAACCGTCACGCCCTGCCCTACCGGTTTCCTGATAATAGGCTTCCACACTTTTAGGCAAGTCCAAATGCGCCACAAAGCGCACATTGGGCTTATCAATGCCCATGCCAAAAGCAATGGTGGCAACAATCACCAGACTGTCTTCCATTAAAAACCGGTGTTGATGCAGGGAGCGCAAATCGTTGGTCATGCCGGCGTGATAGGCCAAGGCATTAATCCCTTTTGACCGCAGCCATTCAGCGGTTTCATCCACTTTTTTACGTGATAAACAATAAACAATCCCGGCATCACCGGCGTGTTCGGCCGTGATAAACTCGATTAATTGTTCGCGGGCATTTTGTTTTTGAACGATCCGGTAACGGATATTGGGACGATCAAAACCACTCAGAAACAACGGCGCGTGTTCCAGATTTAAACGCAGGATAATTTCTTGCCGGGTTTTCTCGTCAGCCGTTGCGGTCAGGGCAATACGGGGAATAGTCGGAAATTGCTCATGCAACAAGGACAACTGCAAATAATCTGCCCGAAAATCATGCCCCCATTGGGATACGCAATGCGCCTCATCAATGGCAAACAAGGCAATCTGGATACGTTGAAACAGCGCAATAGTTCGACCGGAGGTTAACCTTTCCGGCGCAATATACAGTAAATCCAGTTCGTTATTAAGTAATTGCCGTTCAATGCTGCGCACCTCATCCTGCGATAAAGTGGAATTTAAAAAGGCGGCTTTTACGCCCAACTGGAGCAAGGCACTGACCTGATCCTGCATTAAGGCAATCAGCGGAGAAATGACGATACCCACCCCCGGCCTGATTAAAGAGGGAATTTGATAACACAACGATTTACCGCCACCGGTCGGCATTAATACCAGCGCATCCTGCCCCGCCAAGAGTTGTTCAATAACATCCTCTTGCTGACCTCTAAAACGATCATAGCCAAAAACGGCTTTGAGTATTTCAATGGGCTTCTTATTCACCACTTCTCCCGCGTTACGATAATATTTCTTTTCAATCAGGTAAACCCTTTATAATAAGTCAATTATACAGGACTGCAGGGAACACACGCCTACTCTATGACCTATTTTACTAATAAGCTTTCAACGCGCCTGGATCAACTTCTGGCAAACGACAATCAACATCTGCTCTGCGGGGGGCTTAAAGGTATTGAAAAAGAAAGTCTGCGTATAGGCCAAGATGGTTTTATCGCCCAAACCCCACACCCCGCTGCCTTAGGTTCGGCACTGACCCATCCAACGATCACCACGGATTATTCCGAAGCGCTGATTGAATTAATTACGCCGCCGTTTGCGGATATAAAAGACAGCCTGGCCTATTTACGCAACGTCCACCAATTTGTTTATGACCATTTGAACCATGAAATATTACTGGGTGCCAGTATGCCCTGCGGCATTAATGGTGATGAAAGCATTCCCATTGCTGAATACGGCACGTCTAATATAGGTCACATGAAGCATGTTTATCGACATGGTTTATGGCATCGTTACGGACGCACCATGCAGGCCATTGCCGGCATTCATTTTAACTATTCAGTGCCCGAAGCCTTGTGGCCGGCGTTACATCAACAAGAAAAAAGCTTGGGTAGTTTGGAACAATTCACCAATGATTCTTACTTTGGTTTAATCAGAAACTTTCAAAGACTGGGTTGGTTAATCCTGTTTTTATTCGGTGCATCACCGGCTATTTGTAAAAACTTCTTCAAAAGTCGTCCGGAGTTAATGGCGCACTTTGAAGAGTTTGACGGCGGCACGCTTTATCATCCATACGCCACCTCATTACGCATGAGTGATATCGGTTATAAAAGCAAGAATCAGGCTAATCTAAAAATTGATTACAACTCTTTAACGGGCTATGTTGATAGCTTAAGTAACGCCATTGAAACGCCCTACCCTGACTATGAACAATTTGGTATTGCCGTGAATGGCGAATACCGCCAACTTAACAGTAATATTCTGCAAATTGAAAACGAGTTTTACAGCACGATTCGACCCAAGCAAATTATCCACTCTGGCGAAAAACCCACACTAGCCCTTAAAAAGCGGGGCGTTCGCTATGTCGAAATGCGCTCCCTTGATCTGGATTTATTTGATCCCCTTGGCATCGATGAGGCTAAAACCCGTTTTATTGAAGCACTGTTATTGACTTGTTTGTTAAAAGATAGTCCGTCGGTTTCAGACGCTGACCACCAGATCAATAATGCCAACCAGTTGGCGGTTGCCAATTTTGGCAGAAAACCGGGATTGCAACTGGATCAAGGTAACCAAAATATTTTATTGCAGGACTGGGCAACCGAAATTCTCGAATCCATGCAGCCTGTTTGTGCCATTCTGGATAAAGAGGATGCCGACAAACCTTATAGCGCAGCACTGGCGCAACAACAGTTGCTGGTCCAAAATCCGGACTTGACGGCATCTGCAAGAATACTGGAAAGCATGGCCGAAACGCATCAACCTTTCAGCCGTTTTGCCTTAAACAAATCGGCTGAACATGCCCGGTATTTTAGCGGCTCCAAGCTGGATGAAATCCATACCCAAGAATTTACCGAACTAGCTAACGCTTCACTTGCCCAACAACAAGCCCTTGAAAGCCAAGAGCAAATCCCTTTTGATGATTTCTTGAAGCAATATTTCTCACAAAAATAATTTATAAC
>CAIQND010000792.1 GCA_903873045.1 uncultured Methylococcaceae bacterium
CTGTCACCTTAGCTATTATCTCAATTGTGGTGCCTTCTTTTGCTAATTTGATGGCTATATTTTTTGTTGTTTGCTCTATACCCATTTCGATGCCTTTTTCCATGCCTATAACTTCACCTTCACTATAACCATCTCCAAAAGAGGACTCAAATATACTGGCTTGGTAATGCAAATCATCTTGGTAATGTTCATAAGCTTTTTGTTCGTCTTCAGGCAACTTCATAATGCTAAACTTTTCTTCTGCTTCTTTTAAGCCTTTGGCGGTGAAGCTTGCTTTAATTTCTTCATTTTTTAAGAAGTAAATCCATTCATCCAGCGTGTCTTTGGCGATGTCGTTAAAGCGGTTTATTTTGATCAGGTAATATTCAGGGTAAAGAGATTCCACGCTGTCTTTTTTAAACAGTTGTTTTTGTTTGGCGTTGAGTTCCAGCAAATCATGATTATGAAGGCCAACAAAGCGGGTAGTGCCTTTGTAGATATAATCAGTGCCACTGCCCAGATCAAAATAGAGGATGTTGATTGAAATAACTTTGGTGATGCCTGAGTAGGACTTATTTTCTTCCAGGTGCTCTATGGCTGTTTTAGAAACCCCATAAAATATGCGCTGCAAATAGTCATATTCCCGATCATATTGTATTTCGATGATGATTATTTCTTGTTTGCTGTTACGTACTTTTAGATCAACCCGGTTAAATTTGTCGAGCTTATAGTCCTTATTGCTTTCACTTTCCAGTACATCCAATATCGTGATATCTTCTTTAAGTAGTTCACTTAAAAAGCCTTCGAGGATGCCAAAGTTGGCTTTACTGCGCAACAGCCGTTTTATGGCCCAGTCGAAGGTGATTAGTTTTCTTTTTTTAGTCATTTTTAAGCTCTGTTATTCGTACAAAATCAAAAGCCAAACAGGAGGACTATGCTTTTTATACCGCGATTATAACACTGAAAAGACAAATTTATTAATAGGCTGGAGTGGAAAAGCGTTGTCCGCCTTTGGCTATGCTAAAAATTGCAAATCAATTGCTTTTGCGTAATATCAGCGCTTTTATCTCCAGCACTAGGTCAGGCCGCCTCAGAAACCGGATCAATAGCAGCGAGCAAGGCAGCGGATAGAGAAAAAGCCGCTGAGGAAAAAAAGGCTGCTGAAGCACAAAAAGAAAAGGCAGACGTTAAGTAATTAGCCTGCAAAAGAAAAGTAAAAATAGTGTCAAGTCTGGAATTATCCAGACTTAATTTGAAGTGTTTCTGCTGTTTCCCAAGCTCCAGCTTGGTAAACCAGTCTTGGAAGCTTCAGCTCCCCGAGACTGTCATTACGAGAAAATGTAGACAAAGATCCTGCAAGATCTAATAACTGCCTTCAGGCATGGGGACTCGAATGTGATAAAGATAAACAGGAAGCTGGAGCTTGGGAACCAGCGAAAAATGGCCAAGTTATTTCATGCACGATCCTAATTAATCACTACAAAAGCATATCTTTGATTCAAGGCTCTTGTTATTGAAATAAACTGATTCATAATCTATCATCATAAAGATACAAGGGTTGTAAGGCAAAATTTTGATCACCACACTATCGCCTGTGCGTATTTTATTATATCGGCAAAATAGGGTTCCATTCCATTCGACTTTTCCTACCCAATTACTGCCCATATAAATGAAGTGAAACCTCGCGATCGGCCAACTATCATCTGGTCCACCTAATCTCGAAGTAGAAGTAATTACTGCTATTACAGTAACTCCCTCACGGTCAAGTTCTATGTTAATTGCATTATTCCACTTTTTGAAATCAAAAATATTCTTCTTCGCTTTGTACTGATTGTACTGATGGAGCATCCACAATATAGAGCATAAATAGAACCCATAAAATAATCCTTCCATAAAATTCATAAATATGATCTGCCTCTAAAATTAAATCAAATGGTTATGAGATATTTTTAAAATTTGAGGATATGCACTGTAACCATTTTTTAGCACCTAAAATGCTGTAACAGGGGGAGGTATTTATTAATTCGTAGATAAAACAATCGGTTAGTGATATTACAAAAACGAAAAAGTGGTTATTATTTTAGAATCTGCCAAGTGATTAATAGGTTATATCATATTGTTTTTTAACAATTTTATTGATCACGCCAAAATCAGAAGAGCCGAAAATTATTGGCGGCAACGATGTTGGGTACGAAAAAATAGTTTAATAGAGCGATATTCATGACAGATTGATGGCCAATTATGCAATACTTAAATAGTAAGAGGGTTAATTGATTATTGAAGCTGGTATCGCTTGTCCCGTGTCAAAGGAAGATGATAGCATCAACTGAAGAAATATTTTTTTAAACGCCTTCTTTCAGGCAACCTATAAGATCCGATGATTGAAGATAACAAAAATACTGTGGAAGACGTGACAGCAAGTGATGTTTCACGCATTGAAAATCAAGCAGAAGCTAAATCAGCAGGTAAAAGACTGACGGGCAGTAAGTTACATAAGTAATCGTTCAAAAGTCTTTTAACATTTCTTAACATGACAAAGTGCTTGCCGCAAGCAGACTATATGAAGTTGACGGTATTTTATTTTGTTAAAAGACTTTTGCTCACCTACTTATCACTGATTTAGCCAATAAAGCTCACGATACGGAGAAGAAGCTGGTTTATCAATCTCATAAAATACCTTATAAAATAAAAATATTAGCTTCAAATGGATTGGACTTAGCTAAACATCCTAGCCGCTATGTTCAATTGCAAAAATACAGGGTCAGGTCTTTTAATAATGAAAGGCCTGACCCTGAACTTTTTTGACCCTAAAATTTTTAGCTTACCAGCGGATGTGAATTAGCAGCCAAGACGGGAAAAAGCAGGAGTGCCTATTCACACTGCCCCGGCTTAAGTTGATAGCTGAATTGCGTTAACACTGAAAATTTTTTAGATGGATTCTTCTTGATTCATTGCGGCAAGTGCCGACTCTAAATTGTCAACGATAGGGATTATGTTATCTACGCCTGTCATTAACAAAATTTTTTTAACTTGGCTGTCAGGGTTTAGTATAGCTATTTTACCGCCACGATTATGAATTGCCTTGGTACTAAGAAGAAGGGTGCGTATACCGATAGAAGCAATAAAATTTACCTCGGAAAGATCGACAATAAAGAGCTTGCGCGGCGCGCCTGTCATTCCGGAGAATTTGATATCTATTTCTGCATTTCCGGGAATATCCATCCGACCTTTTAAAGTGATTTTGTAGATGTCTCCATCTAATAGTTCGCAATTTATTTCCATTGTGTACTCCAAAGTTATTAATTATAGCGACTTTTGTTAATTAAGCTACATAGGCTTGCCTGCTAATCAATGCCAGTTCTTAGGCCTTATACCTTTTTATGTCGCTTAATCAGATCAGACCCCTATACTGCAATTCAAAAGTGGTGAATTCTCACTTTGAACCGAGGTGGAAGCTGTCTGACATAGATAAAAGCAGAGGGTGACGATGTTTTCACCATTGAGTCGACAATAGTTGCATTCATTCGCTAAACTACGCATCAGTTGAATTCCCATGCCACCGATTTGGATATCGCCAATTTTATCGTAAGACTCAGGTAGAACGGCTTTAAAAGGGTCGAAAGGGTTGCCGTCATCCTGAATCGTCAAACATAATTCTTGGTCTTTCTTAAGTTTAAGGCGTATTTTAATTTGATGCTGCTTATGATCTTCGTAGGCATAAAGAATAATATTAGCAACCGCTTCATTCGCACAAAGCTCTAAGTCTTTAGCGACCGATTCGGGCATCGCTAAATTTTCACAGGTTTTGTGCAACCATGCGCTCATAAACCTTAGCTCCATAATATCATTAAAAATTTGTAGCTCAAAACTGTTGATAGGTTGCACTTTTACATTACCCAATCAAAATTAAAATAGCATTCATTTTAACGGATAAATATGACAAGTTTATGACAAAATTCATCAGCTATCAGAATTGTTGGCACCAAGATAATGCAGAGCCAACATTGTGATATCATCAGACTGGTCAACATCGTTGACAAATGCGACGATTTCTGATTTGACGAGTTCAATGATTTTCTGTGCATCAACTTTGTCAGAAGCATCCAACAGATCTTGTAGCCTTTGATCAGAAAATAATTCCTTCCGTTCATTTTCAGCTTCGGTAACGCCATCGGTATAAAGAAAAATACTATCCCCCGATTTTAATTGTAAATTGAAAGAGCTATATTTTGCGTCATTTATATAGCCAAGGACGATAGATTTCGGCACCGGTATGAAATCAAAACAGCCCGTCATCGCATTGCTCAGCGGCGGATTATGTCCCGCATTAGAATAAACAAATTCACCTGTTTGGAAATTAAAAATGCCACAGAATACGGTGATAAACATACCAAGACTATTATTATTGCAAAGCAGGTTATTCAACTCGAACAAAATCTGGTCTGGCTGCAATTCGTCGCGAAGCGCTATCAGACGTAGGTCAGCCATACAATGCACCATGTGCAGTGCCGCTGATATGCCTTTGCCCGATACGTCGCCGATAACGATAAATACTTTATCCTCATCAATAAGAAACGCATCATAAAAATCCCCTCCAATCAGCTTTGCAGGGGTCATAGAAGCGAACACGTTAAATTCTTTATGTTGCGGAAAAAGCGGAAAGGCTGAGGGTAACATACTTGCCTGAACATGACCTGCCGTAGCAAGCTCATGTTGCAGATGTTCAAGCATCTTTGCCTCACACTCTCTAAGTTGCTTCACTTCATCCTCGGTGCGTTTATAATCAGTCATATCCCTGACAATTCCGACAAACATCAAATGATCATCAATACACATTTTGCTGGTGATCAGATCCATTGGGAAAATTTCACCGTTAGCACGCATACCCAGAACTTCTCGCCTGCTTTTACCGAGAATTTTGGGGATTTTAGTAATCAAATAATTCTGGACATAACCATCGTGTTCGCTGGCATAGGGCTCTGGCATCAAGATATTGACGTTGCGGCCAATGAGTTTCTTGGAGCTATAGCCGAACATTTTTTCAGCGGCCGGGTTAACGGTTTCGATAATACAGTGTTCATCTATCATGATAACAGCATCAAACAGGTGCGTGATAATGCCTGTGACCTTGCATTCTGCTTTCTGTGCGTCTTTCACCAGATTGTCAGCTAACTTACGAATCAAAAATGCAATTAATGTAGCAAATGTGGCTGTTACCATGACGGTAATGGTGTGTGATTCCCATAACGTCAATTTTCCACCAAAATATAGCTCCTTTAAAAGTTCATAGGCCGCCATAATGAATGCCATACAAAAAAATATGCCGCTCAATTGAACTGTAGGTGATAATTTGTAGAAGAAATTTTTCATGTGTAAGATTTGGAAAAGCAGTCACTAAATACTGTCATCTGAAGCACCGTCATTTTTAATTATCAACCTAATAACCCTCGGTTCGCTCATTTTTATAACAATATGATTATTAATGACAATACTTCGGGCAGTTTTAAGTTATTGAAATGATATGTTATTTGACGAATCACCTCAAAAAGCCGATATTTGCACTAATAAATAACTCGTTAATTTTAAATTAGTTAGTGTTTAATGCAGCTTTGCATTTTGCATAAGTTTGATTTAATTCTCCACACGCTTTGTTATTCGTGATGTACAAGTTATCAAAACTGTCCGAAGTATTGTAATGATTATTTTGGTCTGGTTTGCTAAAAAACAACACATCACTCCATTGTAACCAAATGAATCTATTGAAATTTAAAAAAATTAGCGAATCGAGAGTTATCATTAAGTTAACCGTATTGACGGTTAAGCCTTTTGCTTGTCCCGTCTAAAATTGGTAGCCTGAAAGTTTAACACTAAAAAAAATCATGATCTATAACTGAATTGTATCCAAATGTATCAAAGCGCAATAATTTTGCCGGTTGCTTCGTCAAAAGTGTCCCGTCTTAGTGGGTAGCCCATTTATTTAAGTGTTTCATAGCCCCTTAAGTCCGCTTCCCTGCGGACTTTGTTATTGAACTAAGACAGTTTTTTATATTTGAGTCGATGGGGGTTATCGGCATCACTGCCTAAACGGCGATGGCGATCGGCTTCATAATCTTCATAATTGCCTTCAAACCAAACCACTTGGCTGTCGCCTTCAAAGGCCAGTATGTGCGTGGCGATTCTATCCAGAAACCAGCGATCATGCGAAATAACCACGGCACAACCGGGGAAAGCCAGCAGGGCTTCTTCCAAGGCACGTAGGGTTTCTACATCCAAATCGTTAGTGGGTTCATCCAGCAACAGGACATTGCCACCGGTTTTTAGCAGTTTGGCTAAATGGACACGGTTACGCTCTCCACCGGAAAGATCACCGATACGTTTGCCCTGGTCAGCGCCTTTAAAGTTAAAACGCCCGACATAAGAGCGTGAGGGCGTTTCATATTTACCGACGGTAATGATGTCCAAGCCATCAGAAATTTCTTCAAAGACGGTTTTCTTTGCATCGAGGTCATCGCGTAACTGATCAACATAAGCCAGTTCAACGGTTTGCCCCAGTGTTAAGGTGCCCGAATCTGGTTGTTCAAGTCCTGCCATCATGCGGAACAGTGTCGTTTTACCGGCACCGTTAGGGCCGATAATACCAACGATGCCGCCAGGTGGCAGTTTAAAGCTTAAGTCATTAACC
>CAIQND010000793.1 GCA_903873045.1 uncultured Methylococcaceae bacterium
AACCTGGGTGTTTTATGAGTCCTGTCATAGAATTTTGGCATCATTGCAAGATATGGCCGAGATATTACCGTTAGATCGTGAGATTGTCATTGCCAGAGAATTGACCAAGCTTCATGAGACGATTGTAAAAACCAGTTTGGGCGAGGCGCTGGCACTGGTGGAGCAAAATGACAATATGAGAAAAGGTGAGTTTGTTGTTATTGTCGATGGCGCTGTTGTTGATAAAAAAGAGCAAATTATTACCCCCGACCAGGAAAAGCTGCTTCAGGTGTTATTGCGGGAGTGTTCTATTAAGACCGCAGTGGCAATGGCGGTAGAGATTACCGGTGTTAGAAAAAAGCTTTTGTATCAGGCGGCGCTGGAAATGGATAAGGCAAAAGACGATTGAGTCTTGCTGTTAAATTTTCTGCCCCGCCCTTTAAAACATTTAAACCTCGCACTATCGAATTTATGACCGCTTTGATAAACCGGTTGCCAGTATGGCGGTATTAGCCGATGAAAATAAACACGGGAAGCCGACCTCGTTTAGTTTTGAAGTGTTGGGCTGTCAACATAGCCTGACGTTTCCAGTGGTTAGGTGATTTCTGCGAAAGAACTTACCCATTAGACGAATCCAATCGCTTGCTTGATTGAGAGAATCCTGCTTTTAATGGGTAAAATATTCTCCGGAAATCACCTTAAACTATGAACCACACATGGGCGGCAATATACAGGTATCGTCATCGTAGAGACGCGATTTATCGCGTCTCTATTTATCGTGACCCTACATCCGAAAACCCACGGGTTATCATTTAGACGCGATAAATCGCGTCTCTACGGAGATTAATTTATGGTTGATAGGTATAGGTGATTTCTGCGAAAGAACTTACCCATTAGACGAATCCAATCGCTTGCTTGATTGGGAAAATCCTACTTTTAATGGGTAAAATATTCTCCGGAAATCACCTTAAGCTAACCGATTATTATGATAGAGTAGATGAACTGCTCAGCATCGATAATGCCTTTGCATTGATTACAGCAGCGCATATCCTAACGCAGAAGACCAGAAAAGAGAGTCAAGCCCGTTACGAAGCTAAACTGCAATTGGTAAGGTTACTCTATGAGCGTCAATGGGACAAACAACGGATCATTGATTTATTTGAAGTCGTTGACTGGTTAATGAAACTGCCAAAGTGGCTAGAAACAAAAATATTCCAAGAAATTGAATCAATAGAAAGGAAAGAAAACATGCGTTATATCAATAGCGTTCAAAGAATGTATATGGAAAAATTCAGAGCCGAAGGCGTAGTAACAGGTGAAGTTAAAGTATTAAAAAAACTGCTTGAAAAACGTTTCGGCAGTTTACCAACTTGGGCAATCGATAAGTTAGAGAAAGCAGCAGAGCAAGAATTAGATACCTGGAGTGAATCTATTCTAAGTAATCATTCAAAAATCTTTTAACATTTCTTAACATGATAAAGTGCTTGCAGTAACCAGGCTATAATGAAGTTGACTGCATTTTATTTTGTTAAAAGACTTTTGATCACTTACTTATCGGCTGAAACATTGATGGCTGTATTTGACAGCGACACGACTCATTAACAGTCATTCAGAATACACCAAGAGTAAACTTAAAGTAATTACTCAGTCCCCCCTCTTTGAAAAAGAGGGGTTAGGGGAGATTTTGAGCAATAAGGAAACATCCCGTTGGGATGAAGCCAAAGATTAGGAAGGGGTCTGCATCCCATACGCATCAAGCTAAGCCCTATTACTATCAAATCCATGTACTTATCAAAAAACACATGAATTCAACACATTGAAAAATATAGTATTATTTTTAAACATTAAAATGTGAATGACTTAAATCAACAGTATTTTGGCTTA
>CAIQND010000794.1 GCA_903873045.1 uncultured Methylococcaceae bacterium
CCGCTGGTAAAAGATCCTGCGGCGTTAAGACTTGCCGTGCATCAATTGTTGCATCCTTTTCTGGGCAGGGAAATTACCGCAGTAGCGGGTATGGAAGCACGCGGTTTTATTTTTGGATCATTGGTGGCATGGGAGTTGGGACTTCCTTTCATACCCTTAAGAAAGCCGGGCAAGCTACCTTACGACGTACAAAGCGTGGCTTATGATCTTGAATATGGCTCAGCAGCACTGGAAGTGCATATTGATGCTTTTGACGCGAATGATCGGGTGTTACTGATTGATGATTTATTGGCGACTGGCGGAACAGCAAAGGCGAGTTGTGAATTGGTTGAAAAAATGGGTGCCACCGTTGAGGCGTGCGCCTTTGTGGTGGAGTTGGATTTTTTGGAAGGCAGGAAAAAACTAAGCAATTACGAAGTCCATTCTTTACTGCATTATTAGAACCATATCCTTGTCTTGTAGGGGCAATCCCTTGGGTTGCCCTGCTAACATAGTGGCATTAAAGGGCAGACGTAAAGCCTGCCCCTACAAAAAACGTCCCTTATCTGTGTCTATCAGTCAAATCCGTGTCATCAGTGTTCTATTTTTCAACGATTGAGAATTACCTTGTTAAAACTTTTTTCTGTGTTTTCTCAACTTTTTTGATTTTTTCAATTTATCGAGTTTATGAGTGGCTTCTTCAAAGGACTTGGAAGTGGCATCAAACGATTGGGTAACACTGCTAAATGAATTGGAGTCTGGTTTAATTTCTTTGCTCTCTTCGTCCAGTCGCAGAGTAAAACTTGGCGGTGTGCCGGTATTGGCATTAGCAGGCAAAGTCTTTTTGGAAGGCGCATCTTTGTCACTGGCAAGTAACTCGTCTTCAATATTATCAACGTCTAATGAAGCCTCGGATTTTCCATCCGTAGCCAGATTATTGCGCCACTGCAAAAAAGACTCCCTCGTAAATACATAAGGATCCAACGCTGCTTCATCAATAAATTTCAATGAGCCTTCTGCGCTTGCGCGAGTATTTAGCATGGAGACTAGTTGTACCGGCATACCTACATAGCTTGAAGGGTTTGCCGCCGTATCAAAAATCGAACCAGGAATGCCACGCATAGTTGAGGGGCCCAATAACGGGAGCACCAAATATGAACCCTGAGGAACTCCCCATACAGCAAGGGTTTGCTCAAAATCCTCCTCATTTTTTTCCAGTCCAACGCGACTTGCCACATCAACAAAACCGGCCAAGCCCATTGTCGTATTAACAGCAAAGCGCCCGGTATCGTAGGCACTTTGTTCAAATTTAGCTTGCAGAACATCATTAATAACCACGTTGATATCTTTAAGATTATTAAAGAAATTATAAACCCCTGTTTGCATAAACTGGGGTGTTATCCATCTATAACCGTCAGAAATAGGCTTGGCAACATAATCATCAACATGATCGTTAAAGGTGAACATGGTTCTATTAAAATGCTCATAAGGATCGGCTTTATTTGCAATTTCTTGTGGCTTGGCAACTTCAGTTGTTGCACAACCGCTCAGAAAAATGGAGGCCCCTATAAGCATGCCCGAGGCAATTTTCTGAATGTGGGTGTTACGATTGCCGCAGTAAAGCTTTATCATTTAATAGTAAACCTTTTGCTTATAGTTTTGAGTAATTATCAATTTTTTCGTTTATCTTTGCTATTAAAGCATCAAAGCCTTCGCGTTGCAATATGGTGGTGTATTCTGATCGTTTTAAGGCCAAATCACTTACACCATTAGCGATTATATTAATAATGCGCCAGCTGGTACCTTTTTCTTTTAGCATGTAATCAAATTTAACGGGTTTATCATCGGGAATAATCAAATGACTATGTACAACAACGCCACCTCTTGTGGTTTCTTCTTCTGAATCAAATACAAAGGATTCGCCGGAATAATCTTTAAAATTGTGCGCATAAGAGGAAACACTCAAGCGTACAAAGACATCGACCAATTTTTGCTGCTGTGCCTCAGATAGTTTTTCCCACTCTTTACCGATAACAATGCGGGCAATTTTGGTTAAATCATGGCTATTGGAAACGGGATCATACAGTTTTTCATAGCGTCCGGCATAGCCTAATTGTTTGCCATTCTTCATGACTGCGATGAGTTCGGTCTGAAATTTATCAACGACCTGCTTTGCTGTTGCACCACTTTCTTCTGCCTGAACGGACGTATAAGCTGCCATAAACAAACAAAAAATAAAAATAACGGTTAACTTCATATTCTTTAAAGCCATAAACAAAACCTCATAAACGTGGCATATTAATAAAATTTATTACGTCGTTGTCTGAACTGTTCAGTTCTTCAAACCGGAAGATGCAGATTTAGCCCTGGTTTGTTCCATCAATAACAAGGCGGGCTAAAATCTACTTTGAAGGGACAGTTTTCCTGCAATTTATTCAGTCATTTCTATGATGATAGGAATACCGGAAAGAGTGGGTAACGGTTTGTCTTCAACATACAGCGGTGTAGGCTCAGCTACCATGTCGCCATCAGTTTTAGGGCCTCTGATAGATGTTAATAAAGCTTTTATCGGATGTTTTAGCATGTCTTCAACGGCCGTTGCTTCATAACCGCAATGAGCCATGCAGCTTGCACATTTAGGATTGTTAACGTTACCATATTTGTCCCAAGGTGTGGTATCCAGAAGCTCTTGAAAGCTGTCTGCATTACCTTCATCAGCCAGTAAGTAACAAGGTTTTTGCCAGCCAAAGACGTTGCGGGTAGGATTGCCCCAAGGCGTACATTCATAGTTTTGATTACCGGCCAAAAAATCAAGATAAAGCGATGAATGATTTAATTGCCATTTACGACTTTTACCAATTTTAAAGATGCCCCTGAATAAGTCTTTAACGTCTTTACCTTTGATGAATACATCTTGTTGCGGCGCACGCTCATAACTAAAACCGGGCGCTATGGTGATACCTTCGACACCCAGTTCTGTGACATAATCCAGAAAATCTGCAACTTCCTGCGAGTTTTCTCCCTGAAAAAGTGTGCAATTTACGGTAACCCTAAAGCCTTTTGCCAAAGCCAGCTTTATAGCTTCAACGGCTCGATCAAAGACGCCGTCTTGGCAGACAGAGGCATCATGCCGTTCCTGCATACCATCCAGATGGATTGAGAAGGTCAAATAAGGGGAGGGCGTATAATCATCAATGCGCTTTTTTAACAACAAGGCATTGGTACATAGATAAACAAATTTTTTGCGGGCAATAATACCG
>CAIQND010000795.1 GCA_903873045.1 uncultured Methylococcaceae bacterium
TGCATGCGCACAAAATCCTTGGCATGTCCCCAATCTCTGAGTGAATCCATGTTACCCATGAATAAGCACTGCTCCAGACCCATGGCAATATTGCTCAGGCCACGGGTTATTTTACGGGTAACAAAAGTTTCGCCCCGACGGGGTGATTCATGGTTAAACAGCACGCCGTTACAGGCGTACATGTTGTAGGCTTCACGGTAATTGACGGTAATCCAGTAGGCGTAAAGTTTGGCGACGGCATACGGCGAGCGCGGATAAAACGGGGTAGTTTCTTTTTGCGGTATTTCTTGTACCAGTCCGTAAAGCTCTGAAGTGGAGGCTTGGTAAAAACGGGTTTTCTTTTCCAGCTTTAAAAAGCGGATGGCTTCCAGCAGACGCAGCGTACCAATGCCATCCACATCAGCCGTGTATTCAGGCGATTCAAAAGATACGGCCACATGGCTCATGGCACCCAAATTGTAAACTTCATCCGGTTGGGTTTCACTTAAGATACGGGTTAAGTTGGAGCTGTCGGTTAAATCACCGTAATGCAGATAAAACTTGGGATCGGTGATGTGGGGATCTTGGTAGATATGATCAACGCGTTGCGTATTAAAAAGTGACGAACGCCGTTTGATTCCATGAACTTCATACCCTTTTTCCAGTAACAGTTCGGCAAGGTATGAACCATCTTGTCCGGTGATGCCGGTTATTAATGCAACTTTTTTAGTCACTATAGTTCCTTATTGGTTTATTGTGTTGATTGATAAATCATAAAATAAGTAGGTGATCAAAAGTCTTTTAACAAAATAAAATGTAGTTAACTTCTTATATTCTGGTTACTGCAAGCACTTTATCACGTTAAGAAATGTTAAAAGACTTTTGAATGATTACTTATTATCACCACGAAGAGCACAACGTTTTTTCGTAATTATTCACCCCCTTTGAAAAATGGGGATTGAGGGGGATTTATCTAATAAAATATCCCCTAACTCCAATGCCATTAAGTTTTAAGTACCTCGTGGCAAGATAAACCGTTGGCTGAGCGGAGCCGAAGCCGGCAAAATCGCTTCGACTCTGCTCAGCCAACGGCTTAACTTAGCGCCATTGTCCCTTACCCCCTCTTTTTCAAAGCGGGGAACTGAATATCTTCGTGTCTTCGTGGTTAATTAAAACAGCCTTACCGTGTTTCTTTAGCAGCCAGTTTTCCGGGTATGTAGCCATGCAATTCAGGCACCAACTGCTTCATAAAAGTTTGTAACCGCTGATCGGCTTTTTCTATAGCCTCTGTGTTACCCACGCTGGTAACTAATCGTATTAAAGCACCGTCAGTACGGCTCATAGTCAGAGCATCGTAAAACAGATACCATTTTACTAAATATTCATTAGTTATCGTGCGTCCCCGTTGTTGAAACCAGTAGTAAACCAACTGTTTGCTTTCACCCTTTTGAATAACTGCACGATTTAACTCCAGCGGGTTACCATCAACCGTTATATCTGGAAATGCACGCTGCCCAAAGTCAGTAATTTGCCAACCATCACCCGGCATACAAGCTCTAGGTGAATGTACCGCAACGCCTCTACGCTGAGCTTGATAATAAGCGCTGTAAAAATTAATACCAGTGCCTGATCCCGGTTGCGTATAGTTGATAATGGTATAGTCTGTTAATTTAAGCTCATCCAGATATTTTTGATCGAGGTAGTCATTGCGTCCTAGCCATTCTCCCAACTGTAAGGGAAAGTTAAGAAAGACTTTGCGTGCAGGAATAATATCTTCCCGCTCTTGGATAAAATTGGATGCAATAGCACTACTGACAAGTACCAATAACAACAGCACCATCAATTTATTGTATTTAACTTCAGGATTGGGCAGCTTGGTATTACCTGACCACTCACTGGGAATTAAAACCAGCTCGTTAAAAGCAACCTTTTTTCCGCTGAGCCTGGAAAACAGCCACATTTCCACAAATAACAAAGCCATACACAACAAAAACACAACCCAGCCTTCAAAATCATGCAAAAACCCTTCTGCCATTGCCGTTCCCCAGTTGTCCACCAAGATACCGATGACACCAATGCGAAAGCTGTTCATAAAAATGGTGAGCGGCATTGAAGAAAGAAAAATTAAGGCTTTTTGCCAAAAGGGGCCTTTAAACAAATAAGCACACAAAAAAGAAAGACTGGCCAAAGGAAATAAATAGCGAAGGCCACTACAGGCATCGACTACCTGTAATTTATAAACGCCCAGATCAATGACATTACCTTCAAGATAAACCATGATGTCGCAGGCACGAATAAATTCAACACCCAGCCATGATGAAATCAACTGCAATTTTGACGACAGGTTATTGAGAATAAATCCCGGAAATGGCACCATAAATATCAAAAATAGCAACGGTACCATACCAATACGCAAACTACGCCAACCAAACGCAATCGTAAACAGGCCGGTTAAGGTGATAATAAAAGCATATTGCTCAACTGTTTTTAAGGTTGTCACCCCGCCTAAAAATCCCAATAACAAGCCGATTATGACAAGGGTAAATCCGGGCCATGCGTCTTTAATGCTCTCAATAAACGTTAATTCCCTACGCCGAATCCATAAAAAATAGATACTGATAACCGGTATAAAAAAACCGTGGCTATATTCCTCTACATTTATCCAAGTGGTGACCATCATCTCCAGACTGCTTTTAAAGGTATAGCTAAGCAATAGCAGCGCAAAAACCCAAAGAATCAAGAGGGTAATGGGGTTTTTTAATCCAACAGGTAAATTGTCTTGGGAATGTAAATTCATTTTTAATGTAAATGATTAAGGGGATTAGGATTAACGTTTAATAATTAGAAATAGGTATAGCATAACTTGTAATTTTCACCTGCCTTAAAAAAGGGAGCCGTGGGGGATTTATCTAGTAAAACACCCACTTTCCCCTCTTTGTCAAAGAGGGGAAATGAATAGTTACAAAAATCTTTATACTCGACCTTCAGGTTTTTAACACTTGATTTAGGGTAATTCAGCGATAACAAGCATTAGGCGTAGGCCGGAATAAGACCACTCAAGCGTAGCGCGTGGTGGCGTTTCCTGCACACTCGTAGAGTATATCCCGGAAACGCTTGTTTTCGCATACACTTCAAAAGTCTTATTCCGGCCTACATCTGACATACTAACAAAAAATCTTTATACAGATTTTTTGGCTACCTTCTTAAGTTGGGACAGCTTAAGGTTAAACCGTTAGCTGAGCGGAGTCGAAGCGGACAACTCGCTTCGACTCCGCTCAGCGAACGGTCTCTTTTTATGATTTATCATTAAGTTAACCGTATTGACGGTTAAGCCTTTTTGCTTGTCACATCTAAAACTGGTAGCCGATTTTTTTATTTAATGCTTCAATAATAGCTTGAAAACCAGGATAGGGCAATAGCATAGCCTTGAAAATCAGTGCCACTTGTGCGGAAATTTTAATATCTCATCAATCTACAACACAGAACTGCTATATCATCCATATTTTAAAAACCCTAATAGATGCATTGACTTAACTCTTATTATAACGGCTAATTATTAAATTTTGATGACATTAAAAATTTCATGGTACACTAGAGGCATTCAAAATTTTTTATTTAAAAACTATAAAATTTTAAAAAACTTACTTAAACTTTATTTTAAAAATAAAAAATTATATACTATAATTTTACCGTGTAACAATAATTTTTATTCACCTTGCTTGTCTTATTTCTGTTACATCTAACCTCTATAATACTTCTTAAGACCATTTGACTGCCCCAGTCATAAGACTACAAATATACCTACCTAAAATGGACATCATTTTGAAACATTTACTGATATTTATTGCATTTTTTCTGGCATTTACAGCATTTGCTTATGCCGATCCACAACCCACTGCACCGGTTACAGACCCCATACCCAAAGCACAACCCGCTATACAGCAACCAGCCGACACCATCAATTACCTGCTTTTGCCAGGTGATTTAATTGAGATTTCGGTCTGGAAAGAAGAAAGCATGCAAAAAGAGCAAACCTTGGTAGCCCCTGATGGCAATATTACTTTTCCACTTGCAGGCACGCTTATGGCAGCCGGCAAGCCTATCTTTGCACTTCAAGAAGCGATTGCAGACAGACTGGCAAATTACATAGCCGATCCTGTCGTCAATATTAAATTGCTGCAAAATAACGGCAACACTATTTTTGTTGTTGGTAAAGTCAACAAACCCGGACAATATCCAGTCAACCGACCTATTGATGTTATGCAGGCGATTAGCTTGGCGGGTGGTTTAACGGTTTATGCCGATGAAGATTCAATTCATATCCTTAGGCGTGTAGGCAATGCAGTAAAAATATTCCCTTTTGATTACGATGATGTGTTGGATGGCACTCATCTTGAGCAAAATATAATATTGCAAGCTGGCGATACCGTTACTGTACCTTAATGCCTTCTTCACCTTACGTTATATTATATTATAAAATCAAGATGAAAAAGGGCTTTTTAGTGCCAGCTATGCTGTGCGCCTCGTTTACTTCTCAGGCTAACGATTATTTTTTTAATCCGGTAATAAGTTCCAGTGAACGCTATACCAGCAACATCTCATTACAGCCAAAATCCACAGGAAACTGGATCAGCAAGTTATCTCCCGGGCTAAATGCCGGCCTGCGTACTGAAAATATAGATTTAAAATCAAACTTTACCTGGAATCAGTTGTTTTATACCAATAATTCTTCACTTGATACTAGCGAGCAGTTATTTAACATTGATTATCAACACCAACGCGGGCGCTTAGAATGGGGCTTGGATGGCTCTTTTAAGCACCAGTCATCCTTAAATAATCTAAACACCGTCCAAGGATTTACTTTAAATCAGGTCATGGTAAAACAGCTAAACATAGCCCCGACGGCTTCGTATGCGTTAAACGAACTCAACTCCGTTTCACTGAATTACTCTTATACAAATGCGGCTTATGAAAAAAATACCAGCAGCTACCTGACCGACTACGACTATCACCAGCTATCAAGTACCTTCACGCATCTCTATACGGAACACGATAAACTCAGCGCCACGGTTTCAGGCTCCCGTTACAAGATTCCGTCACGCGGCATGACTACTTTTAATGAAGTGGGTCAATTAGGCTGGCAACATAGTTTTAGTCAGCAGATTGTTACTTATGTCTCAGCCGGTATGAATTATTCACAGACGGAATTACAATCGCAAGTTGGTCAGCTTGAACCATTTTATTTTAATGGTTTTATTTTGTACCAAGATCCTAATCCACCGCACCAACTTTACCCAAATCAGCGTTACGAGACTGTTACCACCAACACCCACGGCATTGGTGGGGTCTTTCAGGCATCGATACAAAAATCGTTTGAAAAAGGCTCAATTGCACTGGCCGTCTCCCAAAACCAAACCCCGACTTCTCAAGGTTTACAAACGCAATCCCAGTTGACGTTAACCCCAACCTATACGATTACCGAACGTTGGTCGTCAGGAATGTCCGCCAACTATTCTATATTTAAAATGCCGACATCCAATGGTTTTTTTGATACTAGTAGAACGTATGCATCGGTTAGCCCCAACATCAACTGGAAGTGGACTCCTGAAATCAGCGTAGGACTATCATACACCTACCGCCAACAAGAATATAAAAACAGCAATCTACCCAGGCAAGACAATGGGATTCAATTACAATTTACTTATCAACCAACAACCAACAATCAGGTGAAATAGCGTGGAAAATCAAACGATCGATATCAAAGATTATATAAATATCGTCAAACGACGCAGCAAGTTTTTATTAATCCCGTTTGTAGTGATTTCTATACTAAGCATTGTGCTGTCCGTTGTGCTGCCTTCTGTGTACCGTTCAATAGCCACCATACTGATTGAAGAACAGGAAATTCCTTCTGACTTGGTGCGCTCTACCGTGACGACGTTTGCCGATCAACGTATTCAGGTTATCAGCCAGCGCATCATGACCCGCGCCAATCTGGTAGACATTATCCAGAAATTTGATTTGTATGCTAAAGAGCGCCAATCGAAATCGGAAGAGCGCATTCTTGAAAAAATGCGTAAAAGCATTAAAGTTGAACCCATCAGTGCCAACGTTATTGATAAGCGCAATGGCCAACCTTCATTAGCGACTATCGCGTTTACGCTGACTTTTGATGACAATAATGCGGGGCTTGCCCAAAAAGTAGCCAACGAACTGACTTCTTTATTTCTTAAAGAAAACATTAAATCGCGAACTGAGTCTGCACAAAATGCTACACTTTTTTTAAGCGAAGAGTCACGCCGTTTAAAAGATAAAATCAACGAAACACAAATTCAACTGGCGACTTTTAAAGAAAAAAATCTCAATCAATTGCCACAGATTAGCCAACTTAATCAA
>CAIQND010000796.1 GCA_903873045.1 uncultured Methylococcaceae bacterium
AATGCCACGATGTTAGCAGGGTAACCGCAAGGGATTACCCCTACAAGACACGGATATCGTTACATAAAAGGCCATCCACGTAAGCAGGGACAAGCCGCAAGGCTTAA
Organism: uncultured Methylococcaceae bacterium; assembly: GCA_903873045.1. Lineage (GTDB taxonomy): Bacteria > Pseudomonadota > Gammaproteobacteria > Methylococcales > Methylomonadaceae > Methylobacter_C. The sequence goes on from CAIQND010000796.1 coordinate 108, forward strand.
CTTTAAACTGTCCCGCCTTACGTGGGTAGCCAAAAAGGGGGAGAGCATAGCGAGGGGTTAGGGGATTTATCTAATAAAATCTCCTAACCCCTCTTTGTCAAAGAGGGGGACTGAATAATTACAATTTATATGGTTTATTTATTGCGAGTTACCTAACTTAATGATGAAGCATCATAAGAGACCGCTCGCTGAGCGAACGGTTTAACCTTAAATTGCCCCACCTTAAGTAGGTAGTCGATAATTTGAAGCAGACGTGAAGCGAGTTTTGCTTTATTGAATAAAATAAGTGGAGACGCGATCACTCGCGCCTCTACCCTGTTACTTAGGAACGTGCATGAAATAACTTGACCAGTTATATCCCCTCACCCCAACCCTTTCCCGAAGGGAGAGGGAGCAAGATGTCTAAGTTATTTCGTGCGTATTCCTTAGTTGGACTATCCACGTAAGGCGGGACAATTTAAAATTAAGCCGTTCGTAGTGATCCTGTCGGCTACCCACTTTAGCCATTATAAAATACTGAAGTTAGACCTGACAGGCTTATAAAACCTGTCAGGTCTGTCCCGTGTTAAGTTGGTAGCCCTTAGTTGAAAGTGGTGCCGGGGGTTGCCGGTAAAACAGGCATTGTTTGTTTAGGAAATTCGCCCGTCAAGCCATTAAGAAACGCGACAATATCGGCAAGCTCTTCTTTAGACAATTCTTTATCCAATTGTGTTTTTGCCATAATAGTTACTGCTTCATCCAGCGTCTTGGCTGCACCATTATGAAAATAAGGTGCCGTCAATGCGATATTGCGTAAAGTGGGCACTTTCCACAAATGCTCATCATCTGATTTTTTGGTAACTTCGGCTAAACCCTTGTCATCTTTGAAATGATATTTTGCGGCATAAAACGCATTGCTGTGTACCGGAAATTCCTGAAACATGCCGGGGCCATTAAAGGCCGGGCCACTATGACAACTTGTACAGCCCAACTCTGCAACCTTATTCATGCCACGCACTTGCTGTTCGGTTAACGCTGATTTATCACCGGCAACGTATTTATCATAAGGGCTATGGGGCGTAATTAAAGTTCTTTCGTAAGCGGCAATGGCTTTAGTGGCATTGTCTTTGGAAATGGCATCTTTACCAAAAGCGTGTTCAAAAGCCACTTGATAACCTTCAATTGACTTCAAGCGAGCCACTACGTCATCCCAGCTTTTCATGCCCATTTCAATTGCATTAGTCACCGGCCCTGCTGCTTGCGCTTCAAGACTGGCTGCCCTGCCATCCCAAAATTGCACGGTATTAAACGCAGAATTCCAGACCGTTGGTGCACTACGACCACCGGTCTGGCCATTAACACCCATTGAGTTGGGTCTATTATCTTCACCACCCAACATCGTGTTATGGCAAGAAGCGCAAGAAACCGTACCGGTAGAAGACAAACGGGGGTCATGATATAACATTTTCCCCAGCTCAACTTTTTCTTCAGTGGTGGGGTTATCAGCCGGTGCCGGTGCTACGGTGGGCAACGCTTCCCACGCGGAAGCGACCGAAATGGAACTTACCAGCGCCAGTGCTGTTACCAGCGAACGAATTTTAAACATACTATCCTCCAAAATATTATTATAGGTATCATTACAAAAAAGCAGTTTTTATATCCTGCAATGGGTATAAATCACTGCGTTAATTTGCATTCCCTTCAGATTGTAAAATATAACGCCAACAAGATACAATTAAATTGCCATCATAGCACTTTACTAACCCAATCTTGTTGGGATTAACGCACAGAAATCATTAATTTTCCACTCAACGTTGTTAAAGCCACCCCGGTAACCAAGTAGATGCGTCTTTTAATGCGTGCCAGTCAAGCTCAACTTCGCGATTATTAATAACCGCTTCAAGCAGACAGGCCACGACTATTTCCTGCTCGTCTCTAATAAGTCGTGTCACTAAAAAATGCTTCTCTTTGTTGCGGGGCTTTACCGCAGTCCATTTGCTTAATAATAACTTTTCCGGATTTATTTGATGACCAACCTGTTTATTCATGAATGACTAAGCACCTCGGCTAATGCACTGGAAAGATCGGTATATTGAAAGGTAAACCCCTCTGCCAGCAAGCGTTCCGGCACTACACGCTGACTGCCTAAAACCAGCCCTGACATTTCACCCAGCAACATTTTTAACAAACAAGCAGGAACAGGAAGTAACGCCGGTCGCTTTAAACCCTGTGCCAGTGCGCGAGTAAATTCGTTATTAGTGACGGGATTTGGCGCGGTTGCGTTGTACGCACCTTGCATGGATAAATCGGTTATCATCCTGAGGGCAATGGCAATCCAGTCCTCTCGGTGAATCCAGGACATCCATTGCTGACCGTTGCCCAAGCGTCCGCCCAAGCCCAGTTTAAAAGGCAGCAACATACGTTGCAGCAGTCCACCACCATCGCCCAGCACCAAACCGGTTCTAATCAAGCATACTCTGACACCGAATTGTTCAGCTATTTTTGCCTCATTTTCCCAATCAACACAAAGTTGTTGCGAAAAATCGGTGCGAGTTGTTGATTGCTCGGTTAACACGGCATCACCTTGGTCGCCATAATAACCGATAGCAGAGCCACTAATTAAAAGCTCAGGCTTAACGGTCATGGCCGCCATACAGTTAATCAACTGCTTGGTCAGATTAATGCGGCTATCTCGGATAGTCTGTTTGCGGGCATCGCTCCAACGGGCATCAAAAATAGGCGCTCCGGCAAGATTGATAATAATCTGATAACTATCTTCCGGTTTAAGCTGATCGAGGTTATTGAGCGCCTTAACGCTTGGCACAGCCATTTTTTCTACCGCATTGAGATTACGGCTTAATACGGTAACATCATGGCTCTGACGGGTTAAACTTTGGGTTAATGCACGTCCAATAAAGCCCGTACCGCCGGTAATCAGTATTTTCATCCCATTCTCCTCATCAACATTAAAAATATTAAAATTATTTCTGACGCTATTTTTTTAATACTGACATTAAAGCCGCTAATAGACCAGTGAATATTTCATCTAGGCCTGCAACTTGCCAATAGAGTGCCCCTGTAATTTACATGAAAACTTAGGGTATCCTTCGCGCCTCGATTTACACTTTTTGCAATTAACATCGAGGGTTAGCGACAGCGTAACCCGAAAAATCGAAGTATCTGTGTCGGGTTATCGCTAGCGCCTAATCCAACCTACAGAGATTATTAGCATTTTTTGTGATAAAAAAGTGTCAACTACTTTTGAGCTTCTATTGAATGATGCCAAACTTAGCAACCTTATTCATAAAATAAATATTGTACATGTTTTGTACAGCTATAGTTTGACAAAACGACTTTTGGCGAGTAAGTTAGACAACAAGATTTTAACTCGTTAAAAAAGCTTAGCGATTTAGCTGGAATTTGTACAACCTCTTAAATCCAAATAATTGATTTAAGATGATACTCAACGTCCTCCTCTATAAACCCTCCCATGCTGTCTAAGGGAGGGTCTTTTTTTGAGTTAAATCATTAGCAAAGCATATCAACGGTATAGGCCATGGCAACTAACAGCATGAAAATCATCAAATTTCTCCTTGAAATTAACTTCTATATTTCAGCAATCGTATTAATAGCCGGTGGTTTGTTATCAGTACAAGGAAGCTACTCTATTTTTGAATTTAACGAAGATCTTTATGGCGCATTGGACAACAATTTGCGTATGATAATGGTCTATCTGGCCATGACAGAAATTGTCATTTTAGTGTATTGTTTTTTTAGAAAAAATTTTCAGGTAATGATTCTTGTGGGTTTTTTTCTGATTTTAATGATCGGGTCTATGGAATTTTACGGTGAAATTAATACGATAGAAATTGACGAAAATTTCCCCCTGTTTTTTCTTTATACCGGACTATCGCATATTTTGTTTGGCATCATGGTTAATATAGAAAAAACCAGAGCCCATGAAGAAGCCAATAAAATTTTATAATATTTTAGGGTTACCTTATTATTCTTTCAATTGTTTTGAAATCATGAAAAGACTGCTTGTTTTTATTTTTGCCTTATTATCAGCCTGTACCGGAACTCCCGATGGCTTAACAGTGATTGATGGCTTTGAGGTTAACCGTTATATGGGCACCTGGTACGAGATAGCCCGACTGGATCATCAGTTTGAAAGAGGTCTGAGTAACATCTCGGCCACTTACTCATTAACAGAGGATGACGGCGTTAAAGTGATTAACAAAGGTTGGAACCAAGCGGATGGGCAATGGAAACAAGCTGAAGGCAAGGCCTATTTTGTCGAACAACCCGACAAAGGCCATTTAAAAGTCTCTTTTTTTGGCCCGTTTTATGGCGGCTACAACATCATCGACCTGGATAAAAAAGACTACGCCTATTCGATGATTACCGGCCCTGATAAATCTTATTTTTGGATATTATCGAGAACCAAACAACTGCCAAAAGCAACTCTCGATGCGTTAATTGAAAAAGCAAAAAAAATGGGCTTTGCCACAGACCAGTTTATCTTTGTTAATCAGGATTAGTGGTAGGGTGGGCATCGCGCACCCTACTACTTGGGTAATTTTATGCGAAAGACACGCCCCATTATCCCGAAAATACCACATCAAACCGTTTCATTAAGCCGGCAATGTCTTTTCTATAAACCGTCTGAGCAGGCAAACATAAGTCCTCCAGACTTAAGCCACGCTCCTGCAAAGACTCTACTTCGATGACAATGTCCTTAACTTCATAAATTTCCAAGGCATTAAAAATAGCCACCGTATCTTTCATACCCGCATTTTCTGGTTGCTGGCCTTTTTTTAACTGAAACACGCCATCATCGAGTAATAAAATACTAACCGACTGATCAAAAGCTGCCGTGGTTAAAATAATATCCAGCATTTCCTGAACATACACGCCACTGTGGGCCGGTTTACGTAACACAAATAAATAACTTTTCATTCCCAATCATCCAAATACGATAAACCGATCCGCTTCAAGCGTAGCTTCAACCAGTTGCCCCAAACCGGAAATCCGAAAACCCTCAGCCAGCTCATCATCCTGCTTACCTTGTCTTTGGGCTTCATCGGCACACAGTAATCCTCGCCGTTGAGCGGCTGAAATACACACCACCAAATCAATTTGATTGCACTTCGCCAAGTCACTCCATTGTGCGGTAATTTGCAATTCATCATCAGGCGGCGTTGCGTATTTAAAAGCATGATAAACGCCGTCGTGATAAAAAAACACCCGAAAAACCTCATGACCCAGCGCCAAAGCGGCATTAATAAATTGATAAGCAGCCTGTCCGGCATTTGAATGATAGGGACTGGTATTAACTTGAATGGCAAATTTCATTTTGTAACTGTATTTCTTAGGTTATAGTTAGGTGAGATGTTTTATAATGAACAGCTGATATTCTATTATGATTAACTAATTTCCTGCCGATTTAGTTACACACTTATTGTAACCCCCTGAGACCTCATGTTTAAACCCACTGTTATCACACTGGCATTAAGCCTTGCCCTTTTTTCTTTGCCACAGCAAGCTAACGAGCAACGGGTTATCGTTACCCACAAAAGCTTGCCAGCGCCACAACCCGATATCACTGGCAGTCACGAGGCCAGTTCGCCAGCACAGCAAGCGCCTGAAATTAAAAAAATCGAATTGCCTGATATGGGCGATTCTTCAGGCACCCTGATTTCACCCGCCGAAGAAAAAGAATTTGGCGAAGCTTTTTTTAGAAGCCTGCACTCACAGATTACTATTAATCAGGATGCCGAGATTCAAGAGTACATTCAGTCAATAGGTCAAAAACTGGCAGCGAATAGTGATGCACCTGGACATCCCTTCCATTTTTTTGTGGTCATGGAAAATGACATCAACGCTTTTGCAGGGCCAGGTGGTTATATTGGCGTTAACTCAGGATTAATTTTAATGACCGAAGCCGAAAGTGAATTGGCCTCCGTGATGGGACACGAAATTGCTCACGTTACCCAGCGCCATTTATTCCGTGCCGCCGAAGCTGCGGGTCGCTTATCTATTCCCTCGGCTGCCGGAATGCTGGCTGCCATTTTATTAGGCACACAATCGCCGGCCATGGGTCAAGCTGCTATCATGGCCATTATGGCCGGTAACGTCCAGTTTCAAATTAATTTTACCCGCGAAAATGAAGAAGAAGCCGACCGTGTCGGCATGCAAACCTTGGCCGCTTCCCGATACGATCCGCGAAGTATGCCAATATTCTTTGAACGCTTACAACAAGCAACCCGTTATTACGGACAGGCGGTACCTGAATTTTTACGGACTCACCCGGTGACTGCATCGCGTATTTCCGACACGCGAGGACGTGCCGAAACGTATCCTTATAAACAATATCCTGATTCGCTGGGCTATCAATTAACCAAAGCAAAAATACGCGTTTTGTCAGACACCAACACTGCCGCAGCTACTGAATATTTTCAGTCCAGACTTATGCAAGGTACTGTCGAACAACGGACTGTTGCCCGTTACGGCATGGGCTTAATCACACTTAAAGCAGAGAAATTTAAAGAAGCTGAAGTTATTTTCCAAACATTAATACACGACTATCCAGAACAACCACAATACGCAATCGCACTTGCCCGCACGGCTCTGGATGCACGCAATTATCCACTGGCTGTTAGTCGCTATAAAAAACTAACGGAACAATTCCCTGATAATGATGCCATTAAACTTGATTATATTGCGTCTTTATTAAAAACAGAAAAAGCGGATCTGGCGCGAAACAACTTATTATCGTTGAATCCTCAAATGCAACGCCTGCCGATTTATTGGGAACTATTGGCACAAGCTTACAGCGACTTGAATCAACCCGCTGAATCTCATCGCTATCTTGCAGAATACTACTATGCCATGGGACAAACCAAAGATGCTATTTTGCAGATAAAACTAGCTCAAGAATCAAAAGGACTCAATTTTCAGTTATCTGCAATCTTAAGTGAACGCCTCCATTTTTTCTTTAATCAAGAACAAGAGGCAAAACGTAACCGATAAGCTACAAAATATTTTGCCTTTGAAAAGAGGCACTCAGTGCCTGATTTTTTTATATTAGAATCTGCCAAATATAGCTAATAAGCTGTTTTTATTAGCTATTTTAAATTCCCCCTATTTTTTCAATAAAAACTTTTCTTTTTTGTAGACGCTGGTAATTTATTAGATATAGAATACACCTGCTTTACGGGGCTAGGCTGGTTTAACAACCGGTTAAAAGAGAGGGGGAGAGTAGCCTTAACGGGCGCACATATAACAATAATAAAAGAGAGTAACACTTCGTGAGTTGGGCTGTATAAGTAACAGCTTAAATAATAAAAATAATAAAACTCAACGCGCCCGCTTCATGCGGGCTTTTTATTGCCTATTACCTAATAAATTTATAATCTTTACATGGTATTTAATAAGCCACTTTTTTTCTGTCTCATCTAGTTTTCAGAGGAAAATGACTCCTATGGTTTGCTCATATCATCAATCCAGTCTCGCCAGATGGACATCAATACCGCCATCAGCGTAGGCCCCAAAAATAATCCCAGCAGACCAAAAGTCTCCATACCGCCAAAAATACCCAGCAGCGTCCAGATGAAAGGCAACTTGACGGCACCACCGATTAACGCAGGACGTACATAATTATCGGCAATCAAGGTAAGAATCATACCGTACACAAACAATCCACCGCCCTCGGCAATATGTCCCTGTGCCACCAACACCAAGGAACAAGCACCAAAAATCAGCTTGGCCGCAAAGGGAATCATGGCAAAAACGCCCGTCAGCGCACCCAATATGGCCGGATTACTTAAGCCAACAAACGCGTAAGCGACTCCCAACAGCAAGCCTTTAGCCACCCCAATCAACATCATTCCATTAACTGTGGCACGCACTGCCGTGGTGGCATGCACTGTATAGCGAAAGCCCTTTTCGCCAAACAACTTGCGGCTACTCGTCAAAACTTGCCGCCCCAAACTATCGCCATGTTGATAAACAAAAAGCAGCACTAAAAGAATGGTCAGAAATCCGAAGAAACGATGTAAAAGTTGGCCTGCAAAATCTTTGGTATAGGTAACCGCCCCACCCGTTCCCAACCAATGCAGGGATTCATTGGCGGCTTCTGAACTGCCCAACACCGTCATCCAATAGGCTTTAGACCAGTCCCCTATTATTGGCAGATTTTGCAGCCAGGGCGGTGGTGGAATACCCACGCTTTGCGCATCAGTTAGCAACCGGCCTAGTGCTTGCGCTTCTTGTAACAACCGGCTTAATCCGTAGCCCACGGGTGCCAAAACAATCACACCCAGCAGCAAAGTCAACCCAAAAGCCACCCAGGTCATTTTTCCATGCAGTTCATTGGAAGCCAATAACCGTTGATAAACGGGCCAAGTGGATACTGCCAACACCACCGCCCAAACCAACAAGGCGAGAAAGCTGTGTAAAACCCAGCCCCCCAGTAACAGTAAAAAAAGGCCACCAATGAAGCGTGCACGCACTTGCAGATTATTTGACATAGGTTAGGAGTAAGGGCTTAAAAAGAACACGCCGTATTTTAATTGAAAATAACGTCAATAAGATGACAACGGTTACCGATTTATCAGTACGAACTGCCGCCGCTCAAAAAGTACCGTCACCAGCAGATAAATCGACATTAACTCAAGCGACAATAACCACGGTTGTTGAAAGCCGGTGCCAACCGGTAACTGCTCCTTTGCAAAATACAAACCCACGCCCAAAGCTATATAACCCAGCACACGCTTAACATCGTAAGTAACCGGATAATAATGCCGCCCCAGCAAATAAGACACCATCGCCATGCTGGCATAACAGGCCAGTGTGGCCCAAGCTGAACCCACATAACCCAGTAACGGTATCCACCAAATATTAAGCACAATGGTTAGCACGGCACCAGACAAAGACACAAAAGCCCCCATCAAGGTTCTGTCAGTGAGCTTGTACCAGATAGATAAATTGACATAGATACCCAAAAACAAATTAGCCAGTAATAAAATCGGCACGACTTCAAGTCCGGCACGGAACTCATCACCCAGAAAATACTTAAAGAAATCGATAAACAACGTCACCAATAAAAAGATGAACACGCAGAAAATAACAAAAAACTTAAGCACGTTAGCGTAAACGATTCGTGCGTCGCTATTGCCTGAATAGGCAAAGAAAAACGGCTCTGCCGCATACCGGAACGCTTGAATAAATAACGACATCAAAATAGATAGCTTGTAACAAGCGCTATAAATACCCAGCATTTTCATATTGGTCTGGACATCATAAGGCAGCAAGTATTTTAGCAAGGCACGATCCAGCATTTCATTGATAATCCCGGCGAAACCGATTACCACCATCGGGAGCGAGTAGCGAATCATTCGTCCAAACAGTGCCCGGTCAAACCCCCAAGCCAAACCCTTTAATTGGGGTGACAATAACAAAAATTTAAAGATGCTGGCAATCAGATTGGCTATAAAAATATAACCAATGCCAATCGCTGGATTGTATAAATTACTTATCCATGAATGTGGATTTTCTGCGTAAAGCTTGGGACAATAAATAATAAAAAACAGGCTGAGCAGTACGGTTATCGCTATCTCTGTTATCTTGATGCCAGCAAAACGAAAAGCCTTGTCTTCCGCACGTAAACGGGCAAACGGGATAGAGGCAATTGCATCCAGGGTTAAAATCAAGGTAAAACACAACACATACTCGGGATGATTAGCGTAATTTAGCGAGGATGAAAGCCTTGAATTAATCAGCAATATAGTCAGAAAAAAGCCGACATTGACCAGAACAACAAAAATTAGCGCCGTCGAATAAGCAACATCTTTGCCGGTATGTTCCTTATCTCGAAACCGAAAATAGCCCGTCTCAAACCCGAATAATAGTAAAACTGAAAAGAATCCTGCATAAGCATAAAACTCTGAGACTACGCCGTATTCTGCCGCCGAAAAATAATAGGTATACAGTGGCACCAACAGGTAATTGAGAAATCGACCAAAGATACTGCTGATGCCGTAGATGGCCGTTTGAGAGGCAAGTTTTTTTATAATACCCATGATGGTTTGCGTTTGAGGTGTCATCGGATAATTCCGGTTATGACCCGAAATTATACAGGATCAACACCAGCAAAGGCTGTGTATGTATTCCCTCGCCTTTTTAAAAAGGAGTATTTTTTTTAATAACCGCCCCTAACCCCCATTTTTCAAAGCGGGAAATTAAAGCGATTTGAGTTTAAAACCATTCACTTAACCGCATCATCCCATTAGGTGATTTCCGGAGAATATTTTACCCATTAAAAGTAGGATTTTCCCAATCAAGCAAACGTGCATATTCTGATTAATTTGAACGATTGGATTCGTCTAATGGGTAAGTTCTTTCGCAGAAATAACCTTATACCTATCAACCATAAATTAATCTCCGTAGAGACGCGATTTATCGCGTCTAAATGATAACCCACAGGTTTTCGAGTTTTCGGATGTTGGGACGCGATAAATAAAGACGCGATAAATCGCGTCTCTACGTTGACGATACCTGTATATTGCTGCTCATGTGTGGTTAATAGGCTATTCATTGTTCATAGTTTAAGGTGATTTCCGGAG
>CAIQND010000797.1 GCA_903873045.1 uncultured Methylococcaceae bacterium
AACGAGGCGTGATTTAAACGATCTTCAAATACCGCATCACCGCGACCTAACAACGCCGACATGACACCGATATTAGCCATATAACCGGTAGAAAATAATAACGCCCGGTCACGACCGGTAAAAGCGGCCAACTCTTCTTCCAGAGCATGATGCGCCGCACTGTGTCCGCAGATTAAATGCGCGGAACCACTACCAACACCGTAGCGATCAACCGCTGTTTTAAAAGCGCCAACCACCTCGGGATGATTTGCCAAACCCAGATAATCATTACTGCAAAAATTAACGCAATTTTTACCGTCGATAGGCAGATTGATCCCTTGAGGTGCATCGATAACCCGTCTGGAACGATACAAACCAGCCTCGGCAATAGCCTTCAGCTTATCGGGTAACTGTAAAAATGCAGCCGTCATCAGGCGTAACTTGAACCGCCGGAATAAACGCCCAAGCGTTCAAACAAAGCCAAATCATGGTTGGTCATGGGATTGTCGGTGGTTAATAATTTATCACCGTAAAAAATGGAGTTTGCACCCGCCAGAAAACACAAGGCCTGCATTTCATCACTCATCTTGCTGCGACCGGCCGACAAACGCACCCGCGATTGTGGCATCATAATTCTGGCAACGGCCAATGTTCTGATAAAAATAATGGGGTCCAGTGCCTCAGTCCCCATTAACGGCGTACCTTCAACCTGAACCAGCATATTAACCGGCACACTTTCAGGATGCTTGGGCATATTGGCCAACTGAATTAACAACTGGGCGCGGTCAATATCACTTTCACCCATGCCAACGATGCCGCCACAGCATACATTAATACCGGCATCTCTAACCCGTGCCAGGGTATCCAAACGATCCTGATAAGTTCGGGTAGTAATCACTTCGGAATAATAGTCTTCAGAAGTATCCAGATTATGATTATAATAATCCAGACCGCCTTCCTTTAATCTCAGCGTTTGGGCATCGGTCAACATGCCCAAGGTAACACAAGTTTCCATGCCCAGTGCTTTAACACCCTGAACCATTTCTATCACCCGTTCAACATCTTTGTCTTTGGGTTTACGCCAAGCGGCACCCATACAAAACCGCGAAGCGCCTTGATCTTTGGCTTGTTTGGCAGCCTTTAAAACGGCATCAACCGGCATTAATGCCTCCGGTGTCAAACCTGAATCATACCGAGCACTTTGCGGACAGTAGCCACAATCTTCCGAACACGAACCGGTTTTTATACTTAATAAGCTACTGATTTGAACTTCGTTAGGATCAAAATGCTCTCTATGGACAGTTTGGGCTTTAAAAACCAGATCATTAAAAGGTAACGCATAGAGCGCTTGCACTTCATCCAGTTGCCAGTCATGGCGGATTGCAAGGGAAACGGGACGGCTAATGGCAGGGTTTGCAGGCATTCGGTTAATCTCCAGCGACAGTCAATAAATTATGAGTAACAAGCAATGACAACACTCGTCAACCTGTTGAAATGAAAGTAGTACACAACTGGATCAATATTATACAGGATTACCTGCTTCCGCCTACCTGCATCTTGTGTGGCAATAAAGGATTTGAGGTGCGTGATCTATGTGATCCGTGTTTTCAACACTTACATAAGAATAATCAGTGCTGTTATCGCTGCGCTGAAATTTTTGAAATCCCCGTAACCTCGCCTACGTTATGCGGACGTTGCTTAAGTTCGCCACCGGCCTTTGACGAAACCTACGCGCCTTTTGTTTATGAAGGTGAAATGCGCCATCTGATTACGACATTAAAATTTGGCTCACACACCAAAAATGCACGTTTACTGGGTCTGTTATTGGCTGATCACCTAAAAAAAACAGCACAAAGACCAGACTTGATAATACCCGTTCCGCTGCATAAAAGCCGTTACCGCGAGCGCGGTTTTAATCAGGCGATAGAAATTGCCAAAATAGTTTCCAAAAAATTACAAATTCCGTTAGACCTGAGCAGTTGCCTTAGGCATCGCCACACACCGCATCAAATAGCCTTGACTGCGAAACAACGTCACCTTAATATAAAAAATGCGTTCTCAATCAGCAAACCCATACACGCCCAGCATATTGCCATACTCGATGACGTAATGACTACCGGCTCAACCGCGCATGAACTGGCTCTACTATTAAAAAAAGCCGGCGTAAGCCGCGTGGATGTTTGGGTGTGTGCCAGGGCTTGATTGACATGTCTTGCAAAATCCGGAATTGTCGACAATCCGGGATTGTTAGAATCACTTTATTAAAATCGGCTACCCACTTAAGCTGGGACAGATAACATGCCTTGAAGGGAAGGGTATCTGTAAAATCGTCGTGCTTTAAATGGGCAGATCTATCGTGGGAGCGATACCTACGTCGCGACTAACGTTTCAAATCGCGACGTAGGCGTCGCTCTCACTAAGTCTGCTACCTACTTAGTCGAAAAGCGACATTAGACTTTGCTTGTTCACAAGCAGAGAATACACACCTAATAACAGCGCCTATTCATACTGTCCCGTCTAAAGTTGGTAGCCATAACGTCCAAGTAACACCAAGAAATGCATGTATTTTAAAGGTTTTTAATTAGTAAAGTTGGAAATTTAATATCTGAAATTCTATACGCTCTTTTAGACTGAAATCGCCTTGATACATTTGGATACAATTCAGATGTTGTATTTTATAAAACAAAAAAATATACTTCAACTTCACTATGCCTCACGCCTCAAGCACTTTACTTTTAAACCTTAATTAATTAAAAATTTATCATGAAAAATTACTGGGTTCTACTTTATTTGGTTAACATTTTTGGAATAGTGAATTGCCATCGGAGTTAATCACATTGCCTATTAAGCGATGTCCAAGAATAAATAAAAAGACCAGTAACATAGAGTAGAAAATCGCCTTAAACCTAAGCGCTTAAATGAGCGTAGTGAGGAGAAAAGATAATGGTTACATCGCGTTCAAAAAAAACAGAGAGTAATAACTCAAAAAAAGATTTACCCAAACAAAACATCCCGGCACCGCCAAAAACCAAGACAAAAACAGCTACCAAGATAATTGAGACAACCACTACTGATACACAAGACGATATTGTCACAAGATCAAAAAAATTTGCTTTGAAATTCAGCTTATTGAAAGATAAAATTAAAGCGGATACAGATACTGAACAAAATGAACAAACCGGCTCTGCTTCTGATGAAATAAACAACGAACAGACCGCCTCCAAAAAACCGACTATTACACCGGGTTGCGACAGCGAGCACCTACTTCAAGAAAAGTGGGGCACACGCGACAGAGCCTTGAATTTTTATGATCGGCAAGTTCTTGATTACCTTGCGCCCAAGATGCAAGAGTTTATAGCCCGACAGGAATTTCTGTTTGTTGCGTCAGCTGATCGTAGCGGTGAATGTGATTGTACTTCAAAATTTGGTAACCCCGGTTTTATCCGGGTGCTCAGTAATAAATACCTGATGTATCCTGAATTCAGGGGCAACGGTGTTTTTGCAAATAGCGGCAATATCACTGAAAACCCGCATATCGGCCTGCTAATGATAGACTTTACCAAGGATACCGTAGGACTTCATGTTAACGGTAAAGCCAGAATTGTTACCCATGATGAGCTGCTGCAATTAGCTGACAAATTGCCTCAAAATGTTATTGAAGAAATTCATCAGGAAGGCAAAAAATGCCCTGAACGCTGGATGATGATAGAGGTTGAAGAAGCTTATATTCAATGTTCCAAGCATATTCCGTTGATGCAAAAGCTGGATAAAAAAATTGATTGGGGCACTGACAATATTGCCGCAAAAGGCGGCGACTATTTTCAGTTGATGGACATTCCACTTTATGATCGCTTGGGCGGAGATAAAGCCATGGAAGTCTGTGTGGATCTGTTTTATCAAAAAGTACTGAATGATGATTTGGTGAGTTCTTTTTTTAAAGATATTGATATGGCGAGTCAACGCCTGAAACAGAAATCATTTCTGGCAATGGCTTTTGGTGGCCCCTATCACTATTCCGAAGCTGATCTTCGTACCACACATAAACCCTTAATTGAAAAGCAGGGATTATCTGACGAACATTTTAACCGAATACTTGAGATTTTTAAGGAAACATTAACTGAGTTAAATATTTCTGCCAATGAACAAAAGAGCGCAATGGAAATCCTTGAAAGTACGCGAGATGCTGTATTAAATCGATAAGCACACTGACTTAATCTTATATAAGTATTTACCTTCACCTTTAGAAAATGGGAGCTGAGGGGAATTTATTTAAAAAATCTCCCCTAACCCCTCTTTTTCAAAGAGGGGGACTGAATAATTACAATCTTATTAAACAGGTACACCCGTTAAGGAGCGATCATGATAAAAAAAGACACCTTTCAACCGGATGATAACACCTACTGGAAAAAAGCCTTTTTCGCCAATCAAAAACGTGAGCCTCCATTACTACACACCCGACCTAACGTCACCAAACAACATCAAGAAAAAATCGGTGATGCTGGCGCACTTTGGTTAAAGTTATTATTTCAGGGAAAGATCACCGCGCAAAATAATGACGATAAACTGCGTATCTACAAGTTGGGCGTCGTCGTTTATGAAATCCCGTTGCCGTTTCTGGAACAGAAAACGGTTATCGGTCGCCACCCGAATGCCGATTTGCAACTGGAATCGCCAAAATTGGCGCTGTATCATGCCGCTATACTCAACAATAACGAAAAATTCTACATTGAAAGTCTGGATGATAACAATGGAATCCTGATTAAAAACAAAAAGCTGAAACTCAAAACACCTATTCAGATTCATGATGGCATGCAAATAGATATTCCAGGCTATCGACTGGAATTTTCTATGGCTAATACAACCGGTGCTATCGATGACGACGCATTTGAAGCAAATGAGCTGAATGACATCCCCGATTTTTTCTATAAAACACCACCCAATTCATTATTGACTAATTTGATTGAGGATCTAAAACACATAAAAATATGGGACGGAGGCATTACCCAATTAAAAGTCACCGATATTATTGAAGAAACCCGTGATTGCAAGACGTTCCGCTTGATGAGTGAAGAACCTCTGCTATTTATTTATAAACCGGGACAATTTATTACCTTTATCTTGACTATTAACGGTGAGGAAATTAAGCGTTCCTACAGCATGTCCTCCAGCCCTTCAAGACCCTATTTACTGGAAGTGACTATCAAAAGGATGTCGGGGGGGCTGGTCTCAAACTGGCTTTGTGATCACATCAAAATAGGTGATATCTTAACGATTAAAGGGCCCACCGGAAGATTTAGCTGTTTCAATTATCCGGTTAAAAAAGTGCTGTTTATTGCCGCAGGCAGTGGTATTACCCCCATTATTTCCATGAGTCGCTGGATTGCAGACACAGGATCATGCGTAAATGTTAAATTACTGGCTTCATTTAAATCACCAACAGACATTATATTTCGCAAGGAACTTGAAATACTGTCCGCTCGTAACGCGAATTTTAATGTCGCAATAACAGTGACATCCGGATGGCGTGGTACGGAATTCTGGACAGGATTTACCGGTCGGGTTAATCATCATTTACTGAATTTGTTTGTGCCGGACATACAGGAACGCGATATATTTTTGTGCGGACCGGAACCTTTTGCACATACTATAAAAAAAATATTACATGACCAAGGCTATGACATGTCGCACTTTCATACTGAAAGTTTCGGTTCGGGGCGTTCAGCACAAGCCTCGGGGGACGTAGCCAAATCATTACAACTGAAAGGCACCTTACACAAAGTCACTTTTACCCAATCAGGCAAAACCGTCGATACCGATGAACATATTACACTGTTGGAACTGGCCGAAGCACACGGCATTGAAATTGATTACGGTTGTCGCAGTGGTGTCTGTGGTGAATGTGAGGTTAAGTGTAAAGGCGCTGTTAACATTAAGTCTTTTTGTGAAATTGATGTCAAAACCAGAAATGCCGGCTTTATCTACACTTGCTGTAGTATTGCTGCATCTGACCTTGAACTTGATATTTAGTGTCTAAACGAAAAAGCCGATTTTTAAACAACCGTAAATTACAAATATTTTTGTCAGCAAAGAGAGCATCTTTCATAAAAGGCTAAAAGTTGCGTATTCTGATTAATTTGAACACTGATTCTGGTCGAACTTGAACCCCTAAATCCTAACGAATAAGGTTAGGCAACTCGCAATAAATACCCCCCACGAATTTTTCGGAATATCATTTGAACACCCTGTATTCTATGGACATGATTTTCACACAGCATCTCCCCATTTTCTCTCTATACATGTCACGCTTACAACACCGGCAAATCCTCCAGAATCTCACCAAAGCGATTCTTTTGTATAGGCTTCCGTTCAACCCATAACGTCGCCATTTGCGTTCTCGTTTTAACGATGCTAATTACAACTTCAGGGATGTGCATCTCCCTTGTGACCTATATAGTTCTCTGTGTACGCTTCGTCTGACCTTTGTTCACGTTTGCTACAGTCGTAACCGTTGACAACGTTCCGCCGGAGACGCAACACTCGATACTGTTGGCTGGTTAGG
>CAIQND010000798.1 GCA_903873045.1 uncultured Methylococcaceae bacterium
CAACCGCCAACGCTAAAACCAGTGCAGAATCAATGCCGCCGGACAATCCTAAAATTGCACCCTGAAAACCGTTCTTACGTACATAATCTTTAATACCCAGCACCAGCGCCTTGTATTCGCTGGAAATTTCATGGTAAAGGGGCGCACAAATGCCAACGATTGGCTGGTTGCCGTCAAAGTCAACAACGCTGATTTGTTCCTTAAATTCTTCTGCCCGAAAGACAATATCACCTTGGGCATCAGCGACAAAGGAAGCGCCATCAAAAATCAACTCATCCTGCCCGCCGACTTGATTAACATAAACCAAAGGAATTTGTGCGGCTTTAAGCTGTTGGCAAATAATAGCTTCGCGTTGATGGATTTTTCCGGAATTAAACGGAGAGGCGTTGAGAGTGAGCAGCAATTCTGCTCCGGCTTGTTGAGTCGCGTCAATAATGCCGCTTTTCCAGACATCTTCGCAAATCGTCAGGCCAATAAAAGTGCCATTAAACTCAAACACACAGGACTTGTTTCCCGCAGTAAAATAACGTTGCTCGTCAAATACCCCATAATTAGGAAGCACTTGTTTGCGGTAACAAGCCAGCGTCACACCTTGATGCAAGACCACGGCACTGTTGTAAAGCTTATCGCCATCATGTTCCGGAAAACCCACCACCAGCGCAATATCGGCAACTTGGTCAGCAAGTTGATAAACGGCATTATTGGCTTCGGTAATAAAATCCGCACGAAACAACAGATCTTCTGCCGGGTAACCGGTTAGGGTCAGCTCAGGAAAGACAATCATATCCGCCTTTAACTGATCACGGGCATAAATAGCCGCTTTTATAATGTTATCAACATTAGCGGCTATATTACCCACCTGGAAATTGATTTGTGCGAGTGCGATTTTTAATGACATAGACATTCTCAGATAAATAATTTCGATATTAACAGATAATATCTCTTGAAGGGATGTTATCTATACCGACTTAAATGAGTAGGCATGAAATACTTGCTTTATTGCTGATTTAAGAACGCGTACAAAATAAGTTGGGCGCGTTCTTTGGTTGGGGATATTTTGATATGTCAGCTTATACGCACAGTCATTTTTTTTACATCCACAGCCGTACTTAAAATCTTCACAATATTTTCTGGATCAAACGGCTTGGCAAGACAATTTTCGGCACCGGCTTCAAGTATACGGCTTACATTCTGGGTGCTGGTGTTACCTGAAATGGCGATCACGCGTATATGCCGTGTAGCAGCTTCGTTTTTAATAAGGCTACATATTTTAAAGCCGTCAATATCCGGCAGCATAAGATCAAGTAATACCACATCCGGCAAAAAGGTGTGAATTTTGGTACCCGCTTCAAAACCGGTTAATGCTATCTCGGTCACGAAGCTTGTATCAAAGTCTTCAATGATACCCTGTAAATAAGTGGTCATGACCGGATCATCATCAACAATAAGAACTCGCGGAGCACTTGGCTTAATCTCATCCTCCCCCGGTACAAAGCCGCTGTCGCGCATAAAACGTTCAACTTCACTTTTTAAAAAACGGCGATGACCGCCCGGTGTAACTTTTGCAGCCAGCAAGCCTTTTTGTGCCCACGATCTGACGGTAACCGGAGCCACCATCATTAATTCTGCAACCTCATTGGGCGTTAGAAAAGATTTTTTTTTGGACTTAAATAAGCTCATAACTAAACCCCATAAAAGTAAAGCACCTTTTTATACAAATAGAATAAAGACTAAACAAAACCTCTCCTTTTATGCAGCTCATGCTACATTATAATTACTAATAATTTATTGTCACGATGAGCGTATCGCTGTAGCTTCCGACAGCGGCATTTTGCCCAGCAAGAAGATGTCGCTATAGTGGGGAATGATTTGTCAGAGTGAATACCGCATACTATTGCAGTATAACATACAATACATTTTGATCTATTTGATCTATTTGATATATTTAATCTATTTTGTAAAGTATATCTGATGCCCAATGGGGTTTGTACTTTCAAAATGGGCACCCTTCATAGAAGCCCCAAAGTAGTTGACACTTTTTTACAAAAAATGCTAATAATTTTGGTCGGGTTAGGCGCTAGCCGTAACCCGACACAGATACTTCGATTTATCGGGTTACGCTGTCGCTAACCCGACCTAAGCGCTGGGTGTTGCAAAAAGTGTAAACCGAGAAATAAAGGATGCCTCGAAACGTGAGTGACAAAACTCTAAATCCCGTCACTCTTCAGGTATTACCTGCCGTCTTTCAGGCTCGGTGATGTAGTCGTTACTGATGGAATTTGGGCGGGTAGCGGCAATGCCGTCAAGACCATCAACTCATG
>CAIQND010000799.1 GCA_903873045.1 uncultured Methylococcaceae bacterium
ATGATGTTGCTTTTGTGTTTGCACAAATGCAGTTTACTCGCTTGCGTGAACTGTGGCTACGCACCCATGCCACCGTTTTCGGCCACCGTTTGCTCATGGACAGAATTGTTCCCGGCGGCGTGAGCTGTGATTTATCAGAAACCGCCTGTACCTTGATTAAACAGGAAATGCTTCAGTTAAAAAATGAACTGTCAGAAATCATGCCGGCGATAGACCTTAATTCATCCCTCGAAGATCGACTTTATACCGCCGGTTACTTGTCGCCAGAAACCGCCGCCGCCTTTGGCACGCTGGGTTATGTCGGTCGTGCCAGCGGTCAGGATTTTGATGTCCGCCGCGACGCGCCTTATTCACCTTACGATCAAATCACGTTTAAAGTCGCGTTGGAAAATAAGGGCGATATCGCCTCACGATTCTGGGTCAGGTACAAGGAAATCAATGCTGCCTTAAATCTCATTGATCAATTTATAGCGCAACTTGCAGAAGGTGACATTCTTGCCGACTGGCAAACACCACCAGCGGGGAGTGAAGCGTTGGGTATAGTTGAGGGTTGGCGGGGCGAAATCACCACTTATGTTCGCTTCGATAGCGATAATAAAATCGCCCGTTTTTATCCACGCGATCCCAGTATCCTGAACTGGCCAGCCTTGGAAAAACTGACGCTAAATAATATCGTGCCCGATTTTCCAGTGTGTAACAAATCCCTGAATGGCTCTTATTCAGGCAACGATTTATAGGAGGCTGCGTGCTAAGACTTTTTAAAAAAATATTAACAACCGGCATTGTCACCGAAAAATACAAAGCGCCCAAGGACGATGAACTGGAAAAACTGGGCATTCAAATTAAACGCCACATTGATAAGCAATTTTCAGGCAGTATTGCCATAAGGCAGGTCGATGCCGGTTCCTGTAATGGTTGTGAGCTGGAAATCCACGCACTCAATAATCCGTATTATGATATTGAGCGTTTTGGTATTCATTTTGTCGCCTCACCCCGACATGCCGATGTGTTATTGGTGACAGGCCCGGTTTCACGGCACATGCAAACCGCATTGCTACGCACTTACGAAGCAACACCCCATCCTAAATGGGTGGTTGCTGTGGGGGATTGTGCCGCTTGCGGGGGAGAATTTGGAGTTTCTTATGCCAGTTGCGGTGCAGTCTCCAATGTAATACCCGTCGATATGACGATAGAGGGTTGTCCACCTACGCCACTGGCACTCTTAAAAGGTTTGCTGGGCTTGATTAATAAATAAATAGTCGAAGTTTGCTATCCCCGTCACACTTCAAGAATTAACAGACTATCGATGATTTGTGGAGGTCAGGCTTTGCCTGACTGTCAGGCAAAGCCTGACCTCCATCGTTAATAATGGTGTTTCGACAATATCAGCCAGTTGAAGGATGCCATATTTTCGCTACAACCCAAACACCTGTCTGGAAACGGACGATTTTACTCTACTGTAAAAAAAGATATGATGAAGAAAAAAATTAAAATATTGGCCATGACCGCCGTATTTCTATGTTCTGTTGACACGGCATCAACCGCTATGGCAGCGGCCGTGATACAAGATGATTTGCTTCAGGATGCCGGTAGCTGGGCGCAAATAGTCGCAGAAGGCAGCCTGAAAGTGGTCGATCCAAGCCTGGAAAAAACGCGGGTCTGGTTGGAGGGACAATCCCGCTGGGACGATAACTGGAACCATTGGTATCAAGGTATGGCGCGTGCAGCGGTAGGTTATTCACTCAGTGACCGCGCCACGATTTGGGCGGGTTACACTTATCTTCCGACACAACAACTGGGCGCACATTCTAAAGCGCAGCAGGATGTGTGGCCCGGATTTCGCTATGTTTTACCGACCAGTTTCGGAACTCTCAGCTTTAGAACCATCATCGAAAGTAATTTTATACCCTATAACGACAATCAGGTTCGGGTACGTCCACGCCAAATGATTCGATTTATGCACCCCCTGCAATTTGAGCCGCGCTTAAGCCTGATCACTTGGGACGAGTTCTTCATTCGCGCCAATTCGACACCGACGGGTGGTCAATCGGGTTTCGATCAAAACCGTGCCTTTGCAGGCTTCGGCTGGTCTTTTAATAAAAGCTTTCGCGCCGAAGGCGGGTATCTTAATCAATATTTGGATGACAACACCCATACCAACAACACCATGCACCACTTAATTATGGGCTCTTTATTTATCAACTTTTAACCCAACAGCCTGATTAAAGCGATCCCCATAAAAGAAGATCAATTGTAGGGGCGACAAGCTCGCCCCTACCGCATCACTATAAATTCTCTTAGCGTTCATCCTCCGCATCCAACACACACAGCGCAGTCATATTGACGATGCGGCGCACGGTGGCGGAGGGTGTCAGGATGTGTGCCGGTTTTGCGCAACCAAGCATGATGGGGCCTATCGCTACGCCATAACCCGCTGCGGTCTTGAGCAGGTTGTAGGAAATATTAGCCGCCTCAATATTGGGAAAAACCAGCAAATTGGCACTGCCTTTCAACATGGAATCGGGCATCATTTTTTTCAGCAACTCATGGTTTAGTGCCGCATCGCCGTGCATTTCACCATCAATTTCCAGCTCGGGTGCCTGTGCCTGAATAATTGCCAAGGCGACCCGCATTTTTTGGGCAGACTCACTGTTGCTGGAACCAAAACAGGAATGCGATAGCAAAGCAACGCGAGGCACCACGCCTAAACGACGCATTTTTTCGGCGGCCAACAGGGTAATTTCAGCAAGCTGAACCGCTGTTGGATTTTCATTGACGTGAGTATCAACCAAGACAATCTGCCGTTCCGGCAATATAAGCACATTCATGGCGGCATAAACATTAGCACCTGGACGCTTACCCAGCACCTTGTCAAGGTATTCAAGATGCAATGCGGTATTGCCAAAAGTGCCGCAAATCATGCCATCGGCATCCCCTTTATAAATCAACATGGCACCAATCAGAGTGTGACGGCGACGCATTTCCAGCTTGGCATATTGCTCGGTGACACCTTTGCGGACGGTCATTTTCAGATAAGTTTCCCAGAAATCACGATAACGATTATCAAATTCAGGGTTAACAATCTCAAAATCAATATCGGGTCGGATGCGTAAACCGAATTTTTCAATACGAAATTGTAATACTGCCGGACGACCAATTAAAATAGGAATAGCGATTTTTTCATCCACGATAACCTGTACAGCACGCAATACCCGTTCTTCTTCGCCTTCAGCAAAGACAATACGTTTTTTGTTGGCGGGTGCATTTTTGGCAATCTGGAAAATCGGCTTCATGAAGGTGCCGCTGTGATAGACAAATTGTTGCAGGCGATCAATATAAGCTTGCATATCTTGTATTGGGCGAGTTGCGACCCCAGATTCTTCAGCCGCTTTGGCAACCGCCGGAGCGATTTTTGTCATCAGACGAGGATCGAAGGGCATGGGAATCAAGTAGTCCGGGCCAAAAGACAAATCAGTAATACCGTAAGCGCTGGCAACAATATCGGATTGTTCCGCCTGTGCCAAGTCGGCAATCGCATGGACAGCAGCTATCTCCATTTTGCGGGTTATGGTGGTCGCACCGCAATCCAGCGCACCCCGAAAAATATAGGGAAAGCACAACACATTATTGACCTGATTAGGATAATCAGAACGACCCGTGGCAATGATGGCATCCTCGCGCACGGCTTTGGCATCTTCGGGTAATATTTCAGGTGTTGGATTAGCCAGTGCCAATATCAACGGCTTAGGTGCCATGGTTTTAACCATGTCTGGCTTTAAAATACCACCTGCCGACAGACCTAAAAAGATATCCGCACCGGACATCACTTCTGCCAAGGTTCGCGCGGTGGTTTCTTGAGCAAAACGCGCTTTATTCTGGTCTTTTTCAACGCGACCTTTAAAGATAACGCCTGCTTGATCGGTCACGTAAATATTCTCAAGCGGAAACCCCAGTTCTATCAACAAATCCAGACAAGCCAAGGCCGCCGCACCGGCACCCGAGGCCACGAGTTTACACTCTGTAATATGTTTACCAACTACTTTCAGGCCGTTTAAAATAGCCGCACCGACAATAATGGCGGTGCCGTGTTGATCATCATGAAATACAGGTATATTCATCCGTTCGCGTAATTTACGCTCAATATAAAAGCATTCCGGTGCTTTAATATCTTCCAGATTAATGCCGCCAAAAGTCGGCTCCAGCGAGGCTATAATGTCGCATAATTTGTCGGGGTCCAGCTCATTAATCTCGATATCAAAAACATCAATGCCCGCAAACTTTTTAAATAATACGCCCTTCCCTTCCATCACCGGTTTTGCGGCCAGAGGACCAATGTTACCCAAGCCCAGCACAGCGGTTCCATTAGAAATAACCGCAACCAAATTACCCCGTGCCGTGTATTTAAAAACATTGGCAGGATCGGCGACAATCTCTTCACAAGCCGCCGCAACTCCCGGCGAATAGGCCAAGGCAAGATCACGCTGATTAGTCAGTTGTTTGGTCGGGGTAACACTGATTTTTCCAGGGGTAGGAAACTCGTGATATTCAAGAGCCGCATCATGTAATTGCCGACTGATTTCTTCTTTGGTATCGATTGGGGAATTCATGTTTTGCCTTGTGTATGACGATTATTTTAATGATCAAAAACAAGGTTATCACAGTGATGATCAACCTTGCATGATCCTGGATTTTTTAAATAGTAGATTCAACGCATCGAAACTAACCGATAAATGTCAGTTTCGATTATAGAACACGAATGACACTGATTATACGGATTTCAACGGATTTTATTTTTAGGATGTAGGCCGGAATAAGGCTTTTCAAGCTTAAGCGAGTTGAGCGTTTCCGGCATGAGGTACGAGTATGCCAGAAACGCCACCACGCGCTACGCTTGGGTGGTCTTATTCCGGCCTACACCACTCCAATGCCGTTAAGTTAAGCGCAAGTCGTTTAAAAACCGGAGTGCAATCGCTTTAGCTATTGCCTGTAAAAACAGCTAAAGCTGTTTTACTCCAGTTGGTTGCTTAACTTAACGGCATTGCTTCCTGCCCTTATCCGTGTCTATCAGTCAGATCCGTGTCATCTGTATTCTATTTTATAACGATTGAATAAATCGCTAGTTTATTGCCAACATGTTATCCAGCGCCCGCTTGGCTAATCCGGCTTCTTCAACAGGCACAGAAATTTGGTTAATCACCTGCCCCGCTGCCAAATTTTCCATAACCCAGGCCAAATGTTGCGGGTCGGTTCTAAACATGGTTGAACACATGCACAATGTGGGCGACATAAAATGTACATTTTTGCCCTGTGCCTTGCAATCTTCGTGCAAGCGATTAACCAAATTTAATTCGGTCGCAACCAGCCAGCGGGTATTGGGCTCGGCTTCACGCACTATTTTTAAAATGGTCTCGGTAGAGCCGACATAATCCGCTTTTTGACAGACTTCAAAACAGGCCTCCGGATGTGAAATAACCTTGGTTTCCGGATATCGTTCAAGAAAATTATCAATCTGTTCCGGCTTAAATACTTGATGCACAGAACAATAGCCGTTCCAGAGTATAATTTTGGCATTGCGGATTTGCTCTTCCGTCAAACCGCCTCGTGGTTTATTAAAATCCCAGGTGACCATTTCTTCCAAAGGAATGCCCATGCGGTAACCGGTATTGCGGCCTAAATGTTGATCAGGGAAAAACAACACTTTAGGGCGCTGGGCAAAACTCCATTCCAATATTTTTTGGGCATTGGATGAGGTACACACGATACCGTCATGCTTGCCGCAAAACGCTTTTAAATCAGCGGCTGAATTAATGTAAGTCACCGGTGTCACTTCATTTTCTACATCAATAATCTCTGCCAATTCCTGCCAGCATTTTTGAACCTTTAACAGATTAGCCATATCCGCCATTGAACACCCGGCCGCCAAATCCGGCAAGATGGCTATTTGTTCCGGACGGGACAAAATATCTGCAACTTCTGCCATAAAATGCACGCCGCAAAACACGATATATTCGGCCTCCGATTGCGCTGCATCCCTGGAAAGCTTTAAAGAATCCCCGGTAAAATCGGCATGTTTAAACACTTCGTCGCGTTGATAATGGTGTCCGAGTATCACACAACGGCTACCCAGCTTGGCTTTGGCTGAAATAATGCGGGCATCGCATTCTTCATCATCGAGTAAGGCGTAATCTTGAATGGGGAATGGCGTATTGATCATTTTATAAGGCTCAAGGTAAAACTAACTGTTTCAAAAGGATTAATTAAATCGGCAACCACTACTTAGCTGATTTACCAAGAAATGGGGCGCTATAAAACCTAAAGCCGACTCATAACACGTATACCTGAGCCAATTCTTTGACCAACATATTGATGAATAATAGTCATGTATTCTCTGCCAACCTTGGTTCTTCTTTTGGCAACAAAGTAAATAACCCCCAAAATTTTTACTAACACCAACTCATCAATATCGGCCAAGTCTTCACCTATAACTGCGTCGACAAAATTGAATCCCGCCAATAAAAACGGGTTATCAGCATTTATTTGAACGTCTTTAAAATAATACTTGTCCATGAGCATCTCAATGATTCTAATGGCATCGGCATCTGTCAAGCTCTTATTATTTTCAATATCATAAGCACACAAAGCACCTTCTATGGCGTTGCTATAATCATTCAACTGATCATGAGCCGCCATTTGACTGGCTGTATACGATGGCACTTCATTATATTTTCTTTTCGGCTTTTGATAATACGAACAAGTTAAACATAACTCTTCTTTACGAATAGTTCCGCAGCACACGCTACACACTAAGCCATTAGAGATTGCGCATTGTCTTTTGCCTTTTCTTGAATCACATACCGGACATTTAGCCATTTCTGTTTTCCTCGTAAATGTTGAATGATGGTGACTTATTTTTAGCTGTATTTTAAATTACTCGGTCGCTAACTCACTGTCAGTAGTTAATGAAAAATAGCTTCATAATGTTAAACGGGCAATAACCGAAGGTAATTTTTTGGGTGCCTTGATACGCAATTGCTTGTTAATATTCATGCGTCCAAAGACCACGACAATATCAGCGGTAGAGACATCAAACTCTTTGGCTAAAAAGCGCACCATGTGATCGGTCGCCTTACCGGCACGCGGCGCTTCGGTAACACTGATTTTGAGTTGATTGCCCTTAACCTTACCAATAACGTCTTGTTTGGCACCGGGTGTACCCAGCACATTCAGTATCAGTATATCGTCATCCCACGCAAAAAAAGAACTCATTTTTTTAGGATTGGTCGATATTTTTGTGGCTGTTTTGTCTTTACCCGCTTTTTTTTCCGCCATAATTCCAATTATATTTTTTGGATTTCCCGTTAAGACCGAAAAAAATCAGCTCTATGTGAATCATAATGGGTAAATAATAAAAAACCAATAGTTACAAGTCTTATTATTAGCTGAAAACGCCCTAGTCGTCATCCCGGCATGGACTGCCGGGATCCAGTGTACAAATCGATACTACATAGTATTTATTAAAATTGAAGCTATAAATCAATCAATTGTATGCTTTGTAATTGCCATCCATGGCAACTATAGGGGTAGAGAAGAGCTTTTTCTCTAAGCTCTCCCCTCCCTCCGAACCGTGCGTGCAGTTCTCCCGCACACGGCTCTCCAGTCGATAGTTTCCTCATCGGGATCGGCTCGCTTCCGCATGGGCTTCATACATTGTGAACAGTCCCAAGCTCGCGAAG
>CAIQND010000800.1 GCA_903873045.1 uncultured Methylococcaceae bacterium
CAAGATATTTTTAATACATGAAAATAATTTGTATAAAAATCAATATGTTAGTTTTTTGATCTTGGGGGTTGCTTACACACAACTAATTGATTTAAATATATTTTATATTTTCATCACCCCAGGTATTTACTCACCTCCCCCCTTGAAAAAGGGGGAAGGCAAATCGAGGGGCCGTGGGAGATTTATCTAATAAAATCTCCCCTAACCCCTCTTTGTCAAAGAGGGGGACTGAATAATTACAATTTGTGTAGTTTAGTTATTGCGATTTACCTTACTCGTCAGTCATAGGTTCTCATCAATTTAATTTGATTATTTAATGAGGAAGCATAAGTTTTTCTTCCATAAAAAAAGATAGTTAGAGTATTTAAAAGAGAAAAATAAATGCAAAATTATATTGATCACGCCCTAGAAAGTTTTAAACCGGTTTGACATAATCCAGACAAGACCTAAAAAATGCTGCCAAGGAGGTGATTATTCAGAGCATAAACCAAAGCAAGATTTATCCGTCGAGGCGATAACTAGATTGACAACTACCAATCGGGAAGGTACGTTTTGATTTTCGATGTTTTTATATCGACGTGGTTGAATCTAAACTTAGCCCCCAGCATCTTAGAAAATAAGCGTTGGGGATATTCGTTTAGATGACCGCTTTAGCCTGAAGATCAGCATGATATGAAGATCTGACCATGGGCGCACTGGCGACCTGCTTAAATCCCAGTTGCTTTGCAAAAGCGCCATAGTCATCAAATTGTTGCGGGGTGATATAGCTTTTGACGGGTAAATGCGCCTTGGTTGGTTGTAAATATTGGCCCAGTGTCAGCATTGAACAGCCATGCGCCAATAAATCTCTCATGACCTGGTGAACTTCTTCCTGCTCTTCGCCGACCCCCAACATAAGCCCTGATTTGGTAGGCGTTTGAGTTTGCGCTTTACCATATTTACCCAGCAACTCCAAAGACCCCAGATAATCTGCGCCCGGACGGACTTGTTTATAAAGCCTTGGAACCGTTTCCAGATTATGGTTAAACACGTCACAGGGTTCTTTAATCAGAATCTCTATGGCTTTATCAATACGACCACGAAAATCCGGAACCAAAATTTCAATTTTTGTAGACGGTGTTTGCTCGCGAATTTTTTTTATACATTCGGCAAAATGTGCGGCGCCACCGTCTCTTAAATCATCCCGATCCACCGAGGTAATAACCACATATTTTAAGGCCATTGCCTGTATGGCATCGGCCAGATTTTGCGGCTCGTCTTTATCCAGTGCCAGCGGTTTTCCATGTGCCACATCACAAAAAGGACAACGGCGAGTACACAAATCGCCCATAATCATGAAGGTAGCGGTGCCGTGCTGAAAACACTCAGACAAGTTTGGGCAGGCCGCTTCTTCACAAACCGTATGCAATTTATGCTCACGCAACAGGTCTTTGATTTTTGTAATCTCGTCACTGGCGGAAAGCTTTACCCGTATCCATTCAGGTTTACGCAAAACCGTGTCGGACAGTTCAACTTTTATCGGGATACGTGCCAGTTTTTTAGCGCTACGCTCATGAGATTCCGGCGTTGATCGTGAAGGTGCTTGATTAGTCATGTTTATAATGCCGTAGTGATAGCCTGAATAACAGAGTTTGCCAGTTGCGCGGAGCTAATAGTCACGCCCAAATCAGACAGTTGCGTGACTTTAAGGTCGGAATAACCGCAAGTATTAATATGGTCGAAAGGGCACAAGTCCATGTCATTATTGAGACTGATACCATGATAGCTACAGTTTTTTTTAATTCGTAAACCGATAGAGCCGATTTTTTTGTCATTGACATAAACACCTGGCGCATCCGCTTTGGAAACAGCGCCAATGCCATAGTCGGCTAAGGTATCAATCATTGCTTGTTCCAGAAGGGTAACCAGTTGGCGCACGCCCAGATTGAGTCGTTTAATATCCAGTAAGGTATAAATGACCACTTGCCCGGGGCCGTGATAAGTGACTTGTCCGCCCCGGTCGGAATTAATCACCGGAATGTTGCCGGTATTTAATAAATGCTCACGTTTGCCGCTTAACCCCAAGGTATAAACGGGGCGGTGTTCGACTATCCAGATTTCGTCAGGAGTTTCTGCGTTGCGTTCTTGGGTGTAGCATTGCATAGCCTGCCAACTGGCTTCATAATCTTGCAATCCCAAGTTACGTATCGTTAACATTAAGCGCGTTTATATTTGTTTAAATATGTATGCCAAGGAACGTGCATGAAATAACTTGCCCCTTTATATCCCCTCACCCCAGCCCTCTCCCGAAGGGGGCAAGATGCCTGAGTTATTTTATGCACATTCCTAAACGGTTCGGTTACAGGAAGGGCAATCATCAAGTGATTGCCTTACAAAGCCATCAAAACATGCGGATGATCAGTTAAATCCTGATAAATGGCATCCAGTTGTTTCTTGCTGGAGGCTTCTATGATAACGGTTACGGCAATAAAATTACCGTCTTTGCTGGGGCGCGTAGTGACGGCATCTGCTTTAACATCAGGCGCGTGACGACGTACAATTTCTATCACCAACAAATCCAGATCCATGTCGGCTTTGCCCATGGCTTTAACCGGAAATTGGCAAGGGAATTCAAAAAAGGTTTGTTCGCTCATAATCAGCGATTGTTTGTAAGCTTGAAAAATCTGCTGCATGGCATGCCATACCGGGCCAGGTTTTCCGTCTGACACGCTTTTGGAATCGAGTTCAACAACGGGAATAATTTCACGCGTAGAACTGGTTACCCAAATTTCGCTGGCGGTTTGTAGCGCAGTAAAAGTGATTTTATCTTCACTGCAAGGCATATTGTTTTTTCGTGCAAGCTCCAAAATCACATCACGGGTAATGCCGGGTAAAATGTCGTTGCCTTTAGGCGGGGTACACAAAACGCCGTCTATCAC